>NZ_JBRJXU010000025.1:0-71773 GCF_057467645.1 Zarconia sp. | reverse complement strand
TGGCAAGCCTCTTGATGAGCGAAGCGATCGCACTGGCTACATCTGGTTGCAGGGGAGCAAAGTACTTCATCCCGATTCCCCATTCCCCATTCCCCATTCCCCGCCCTCACCGGAAACAGTCTTATCCAAAACTGACGTTAATCTAAAACGGACCTTTCATGACACATTTTCAATGATGGGGAACGAGAAATTGGAAATGTATCGGAGGAAAGGATGTCGCTCAACCAAGGGACATCTATAATCTATAGCGGTAGCGACTTCCATCGTCGATCGAATCATTCACCAGCATCTTGCCGCCCCTCCCTTCCCTTGACAACTAAAGTGCTAAATAGCTTATCTTCGCGATGACTCAACCGATCGCCATCCCGGAAAATCCTCCAGAAGAACCACTCGAATCCCACGAGGTGGGTGAAGCCTCGCCCCTCGAAAAATTCTTCTTCCTGCGTACCATTTTTGGCATTCTCCTCACGATCTTGCTCGTAGTCGGAGGGGTGATGGGGGCCAGCAGCATGGTCAAAGAAGGCGATCCCGATATCAACGTCGCCATTGCCACCGTCAATACGACCTGGGCGGGGGCTGACCCCGAAACCATTGAAAACCAGGTCACCGATAAACTCGAAAAAGAACTCAAATCTCTCAAAGGACTCAAAGACCTCAGCAGTGCCTCTTTCGATGGGCGATCGCAAATTAAAGTTGAATTTGTCGCCGATGCCCCCGTCGCCAACTCCATTGCCCTGGCACGGGCGGAAGTTGACGAAGCCAAACCCGATTTGCCCAGCGACGCAGAACAGCCCAAAGTCGAGCAAGTTTCCACCCAAGATACTCCCATTCTCACCCTCGCCCTCTACGGCGATATCGATCCGGCCGTCTTCCACGCCACCGCCAAAGAAATCGAAGACTTACTCGAAAAAGTTCCCAACGTCCGCAAAGTAGATTTAGGGGGATATCGAGAAGAAGTCATCCACGTTCAACTCATTCCCAACCGCCTCATCACCTTGGGAATTTCCGCCACGCAAGTGGCCAATGCCATTCAACAGGGAAATCGGGATATGCCCTGGGATCGGGTGGAAAGCGATGACATTGGGGCGCAAGTCCGCCTCTACGGTCGATTCCGCACCGTCGAAGATTTGAAAAGCTTACCCGTTGCCCGGTTGGGGAACTCCAATGCCAGTACCAACGATGGACGGGTGGTACGACTGGGGGAAATTGCCGAAGTACGGCGAGATTTGGAACGGGAGGAGAGTGCTGCATTTTTGAGTTACAAAGGCAGTTCCTTTGAAAATGCCATCAGCGTCGATATTGTCAAAGTTCCCGGTTCCGATAGCATCAAAGTCATCGACGATAGCATTGCGGCCATGGAAGCGGCCCAACTCGATCCCAACCTGTGGCCCTACGGCATGGAGTATCGGGTGGTGAGTAGTGACGGGGATGTGATTTTCGAGGATCTCAACGATCTGTTTACCAATGCGTGGCAGGGGATTGTCGGGGTTTTTATCGTCCTGCTGTTTGCCCTGACGTGGCGCGAGGCAATTGTGGCGGGTGTCTCGATTCCCCTCACGTTTCTGGGGACCCTAGCCGTCCTTTGGCTTGGCGGCTTTACTCTCAACTCCATGGTGCAAGTGGGGATGATTCTGGCGTTGGGGCTGCTGGTGGATGTGTTTATCCTGATGATGGAGGGAATGCACGAAGGCATATTCGTCGAAGGTCTCTCTTTCGATCGCGCCGCCTTAAAAACGGTCAAAACCTACGCGCTACCAGCCTTCACCGGGCAGCTTACCACCATTTTGGCAATGTCTCCCCTCATGGCCATTAGTGGGACGATGGGGAAGTTCATCCGTCTGATTCCCCTGAGTGCGATCTGCTGTTTGGTTCTGAGTTTCCTGATTGCTCTGTTTGTGGATATTCCCCTGTCTCGGTTTTTGCTGGGGAAGGTCAAGCGAGGCGATCGACCCAGTAAAATTGACGCCCTCACAGAAAAGGCATCGGCTGGGTTTACTCAATGGAGTTTGCGATCGACGGTGAGAAACAAATCGATCGCCCGCCTTTGGACCCTGGGGGCTGTCGGTTTGTTCGTGTTGACCGTCGTTCTCGCCGGAACCCTGCCTTCGGAATTGTTCCCTAAGATCGATGGGCGTAAACTCAGCATCAACGTCGAACTACCACCCACCACCACCCTTGCCAGTTCCCAAAAAGTTGCCGACGATTTGGGGGCAATTTTACGGCAGCAAGACTATCTCGAAAGCGTCATCATGGTGGTGGGACAGCGCAGTAATTTGGTGGAAGAAAGTGGGATGAAGCCCAACAATGCTAGCTATTTGGTGGGTTTCTCCGTCATGTTTACCCCCGAGGGGGAACGAGAAAAACTGTCCTTTGAATATGTCGAGGAGTTGCGATCGACCCTACAACAAGCGGTACGGAAGTATCCCGGTGCGTCCTTAGTGGTCAACACCCTATCTTCTGGGGAAGGCGGCGACCCCATCGGCGTTGAAATTACCGGAACCGATATGAACCAGTTGCGGGAGATTTCCGCCCAAGTCCAAAATACCCTGCGGCAAATTCCCGGTGCGGTGGACGTGCGAGATGACTTAGGCGTTTTGCGTCCGGACGTGAAACTGATTCCCCGTCGGGAATCTCTGAATTTCTACGGCTTGGATTCCGAGGATTTGGCCGCTCAAGGTCGCTATCTGATGACCGATAACGATATCGGCGATTTTCCCATCGGTGGCGGCAAGGAAGATTTGGAAATTCGCCTGAGTACCGCTTGGCCTTCGCGACAGGGAGAAATTGGCGGTCCCACCCGGTTTGAGGAAATCGAAAGCATGCGCTTGATTGCTAACGATGGCACGCTGTTGGCGGGGTCGCAGGTTTTGGAAGAACAATTAGGAATGGCCCCGCTTTCGATTACCCACCAGGACGGTCAGCGGACGGTGACGGTGTTGGGGAAAAATAAGGATCGCACCGTGGGGGAAATCGTGTTGGAGGATTTGGTGCCGAAACTCGACCAGATGAAAAAGACTTGGCCGAGCGGTTATTCTTACAAAATTGGTGGGGAATTGGAAACCCAGGGAGAAACCTTCGGTTCCGCCGGACAAATGGCGGGGGTGGCGTTTTTCCTAGTGTTTGCGGTGTTGGTGATCCAGTTTGGTTCTTTTACCCAACCGTTCATCATCATGTTGGCGATTCCTTTTGCCCTGATTGGGACTTTAGGGGGATTCTTTATCTTCTCGATTCCTGTTTCTTTCCCTGCCGTCATTGGAATGATTGCCCTGATGGGGATTGTGGTGAATGATGCAATTGTCATGGTGGAAACGATGAATTCCTATCGAGAAAAGGGAATGGACGTGCGTCAAGCCTCTGCACGAGGGGTGGCAGATCGCTTGCGTCCTGTGCTGACGACGAGTTTGACCACTATTGTGGGGGTGGTTCCCCTGGCTCTGAGTTCTCAAAACTGGTTTCCCCTAGCGTCGGGAATTGGATTTGGTTTGGTGGCTTCGACTCTGACGGCGATGCTGGTGATTCCGGGTTTGTATTTGCAGTTGACACCGGAAAAGCGCTAGGAGTCGGAATGAATCCGATGTCATCGGGTTAAACTCATCGATCCCATTGTCTAGGTTCTGTTGACATTTCATACTGGAAGCCTTTACCCACAGTGTTTACGAAGCATTGCGCTCGTACAGATGAAATTCAGTCATCACATGGGGTTGAACGCCAAATGTCAACACAGCCCAGTCTGGGAGAATGTCGTGATTCTCGATCGTTCCATAGACTGCGAGATCGACAGGTGATTCGCTATGCTAAGTGAATTGAAAATGCGGTAAGAGAGCGCGATCGGACAGCAATTAATTGTATGGCAGAACCACTGATCGAACTCAAGGGAATTTCTAAGGCGTTTGGGGATAAAGTGATTCTCGATCGCGTGGATTTAAAGATTTGTAAGGGTGATGCCCTCGCGGTCATCGGACCTTCTGGAACGGGGAAATCGACGATTTTGAGGATTATCGCCGGTTTGCTCGAACCCGATGAGGGAGAGGTTTATCTCAAAGGAGAGCGCCGAACGGGATTAATTGAGGATGGCACCGATCCGATCGGGATTGGTATGGTGTTCCAACAGGCGGCTTTGTTCGATTCCCTAACGGTGGATGAAAATGTTGGATTTCGGCTGTACCAAAATTCTAAATTGCCTCGAGACAAGATTCGCCAACTGGTGGAGGACAGTCTCCAACGGGTGGGTTTGGGGGGAACGGGTCAACTGTATCCATCGGAACTGTCTGGCGGGATGCGCAAGCGGGTGAGTTTCGCGCGGGCGATTATCGCGAATCCCGATAACCCGGCAAGCAACCCGGAAGTCTTGCTCTACGACGAACCTACGGCAGGATTAGATCCGATCGCCTCGACAGTGATTGAGGATTTGGTGCGCCAGTTAAGGTGTTTGGAAAATAGCGCCGCCCAGACTTATCTGATGGTCACGCACCAAGATAGCACCATTCGCCGTACGGCCGATCGGATCGTTTTTCTCTATCAGGGAAAGGTGCAGTGGGATGGCAATGTCGAGGAACTCGATACGACGGACAATCCCCTCGTCCGTCAGTTCCGCACCGGGAGTACGAGCGGTCCGATTCAAGTTGGCGGTCGTTGAATGGGAGAGGAGGGAACCAGGGGACAAGGGAGAGGAGAATGATTCAATTAATCGTTCCCCACACCCAACACCCCAAAACTCTTAACCCACCACGCATCCGACGCGATCGGGTAAAGTTATTGTCAAATGGGGGACTCCCCCTTTTACCTGTTGGGAAAATTCTCCCGTTCCATACAGCAGTGTTGCTTTCAGCGATAACCCGTCACATTTAAAACTCACCGTTGCAGCGACCGTTCCCCCATTCACGACGATAACCAGGGTTTGCGCGGGTAAACTTCGGGCAAAGGCATACACCATCCCCTCGGCAAACAATACGCGATATTCTCCCGTCCGCAACGCTCGATTTTGGTTGCGCAGGGCGATCGCTTGTTTGTAGGTATCGAGCAACTGATGGTTCCAGCGTTCCGATGGGGGAAAGGCGCGGCGACAGTCGGGATCGCGTCGACCATTCAAACCCACTTCGTTCCCGTAATAGACGCAAGGCGCGCCGGGGAAGGTCATCATCAGCAGAACGGCGAGTTCGTGGCTGGGGATATCTTCGCTCACCACGCTTCCAATTCGGGCGGTATCGTGACTGTCGAGTAAATTGAGCTGCGCTTGGTGGATTTCCCAATCGTAGAGGTCGAATAACTGTTCTATTTTGGTTCGATATCCGGCGGCATCCAGGGGTGGGTAGGGGTCGTAGGCGGGTTCTTCCACCAGCTCCTTGACAACCCGATCTCCCCCTGTAAAAGCAATTGTCGGTCCGGTAAATAAATAATTCATCACCCCGTCGAACTGGGTGCCGTCCAACCACGGTCTCGAATCCCCCCACACTTCACCGACGATATAGGCTTCGGGGTTTACGGCTTTGACGCGATCGCGAAACTCCTGCCAAAACCCGTTGGCCGTAATCTCAAACGGCACGTCTAAGCGCCAACCATCAATTCCGACTTTCAGCCAATATTCAGCAATTCCCATGATGTACTCGCGCACGTCGGGATTCTCGTGGTTGAACTCCGGTAAGGCGCGATTGTTCCACCAGCCGACGTAGTTGGCGGGTTTGCTGCCATCGTAAGCCGATAGGGGCCAACCTTCGATTTTGAACCAATCTAGCCAAGGGGAGTTGGGTCCGTGTTCGAGGATGTCGTTGAAGAAGTAGAACCCGCGACTGGCATGGTTGAACACGCCATCGAGAACCACGGCGATATTTCGGCGATGGGCTTCTTCGAGGAGGGCGTGAAAGGCTTCGTTGCCCCCGAGGATGGGATCGACTTGATAGTAGTCGTGGGTGTGGTAGCGGTGATTGCTCGCCGACTGAAAAATCGGGGTGAAGTATAAGGCGGTAATCCCTAAGTCTTCCAAGTAGTCGAGTTTTTCGATAACACCCCATAAATTTCCCCCCTTGTAGCCTTGGAGAGTCGGGGGAGCGTCCCAGGGTTCGAGGGCGATGGTGGTGGAGGGAACCCGAGTTTGTCGATCTTCGCCTCGGGCAAAGCGATCGGGAAAAATTTGATAGAAAACGGCGTGTTTGACCCAGTCGGGGGTTTGAATTTGCATGAACGTTTCGGTAAATGCTCCGATGGATGAATTGGTGAAGGTTGGATGGGAGAAAGGATTCTTCTAGGATGCGATCGCAGGTCGCCATCGCACTGATTTCCCAACAAGTCGATCGAAGTCGGTGGATTCAAGGGCAATCGATTTAGATATCTCTTCCAAGAAACAGAAGGGGAAAACGGCAGAGCCATCAACCGCAACCATCGAAGAGTTGATTCAATATTGGATTTCGATCGCTTCTAATCGAGAGCGCGATCGCGCTAGTCATTCCCCATCCATGCTCGATCCACCGTTGCCCATCGCATTTTAAGGGTGGAGCGCTCTCGATCGAGAGTTTATAAAGAGTCTCTTAACCAATGGTCAACTCCAACCAGCAAAAATCTGATGAATTTTGATGCCGAAGTCATCAATTTCTTCTGGCTTTCCCCCTTTACCCTTCACTCTTGTCCCCATCTTGGTCTAATAACCCACTAGATCGAGGAAGGGTCTGGGCGATCGCGCTCGATCGTTATCCAAATCCTCCCCCCATCACATCGAGATCGCGTTACGCTTCAAAGAGCCAACTTTGCACGCGCTGCAAGCTTTTCCAATCCGGCTTGCGCTTCAAGCCATCTTCAAAATTTCTCTGGATTTCCTCGCGCCACTCTGAGGAGACCATTATCAATTCGATTGCCCGATCGACCTGTTCGCGAACGCCTTTTTGCTTACTATCGATGCTGGCAATGGCTAAGTTGACCCGCGCTTGGGGATCGTCGGGATTGAGTTTAACAGCTTTGCGAGCGGCTTTGTAGGCTAACAGCGGTCGATCGTCGAGGAGGTACAACCATGCCAGACAAGTCCACGCCGAGCTATTTTTGCGGGCGCTGTCGCAAATCTCTTTGAAAACGGGAATCAGAGTACTTGCACTTTCTCCAGCTTGATAGCGTTCGATCGCGTCGTTGAAAATTTGTTCGGATTTGAGAGCCATTCGCTTCGATACGGTGTTTCGTTCGTGAACTACCAGACGCTCCTCTACAAGAGAGCGCTAGCTTCCGGTTTCATCCACCGTTGCCCTTTCATCCGAAGATGATTAGGTCTTACACAGCGTCCACTGGTCTTGCTCAGTTTCCTGGTTTGCCAGGAGGGCACTTACAGCTATAGAGCGCGAGTCTCTAACCCGGCAGCCGCCCTGGTTCCCAAGGCAGAAAATTATTCGTATGTATGTGGGTTTTTACGATTTTACGTGAGGCTAAGTATGGCTTCTACTAAGCGTGACTCCGCCTATTTCCCGATCTCTGCCGAGTACTGTTCGAGTGCAGCCTCTTAGTCAGTCGAGTGGGTCGAGCTATTAGCTCCAACCCTTACTATTCTACAGTACAAAGTACGAACATTCCGAAAAAAAACTGTGGGTTGAAAATTTTCGAGGTATAGAACCTCTCAATTTTCGCGTTTGGGTTGCTGTATCCCGACTCTCACTCTCCGCGACGGCAGGTTGCGCCGTCGCTTATCACCGTCCCGAGTAGAGAGCGGTGAGCCAGTGCGGTCTTGGCGGTTTCCGTCGTTCGCGTAGCGTCTGGGCAGGAGTTGGAGCAATTGGCAAACCCGAAGGGGACTTGCTCTTCCCCTCAAGCTCCCCACAGTTAAAATTGAGGACAAATCAAACTAAAGACGCTCCTATGGAGCGTCTCTAAGCGCCGTTGCGATGTTGGAAATCGGAACTACGCCGAAAAAGATTTGCCGCAGCCGCAACTTTGGGTGGCATTGGGGTTACTAAACTGGAAGCCACCGCCAATGAGGGCATCGCTGTAGTCTAGAACCAGACCGTAGAGGTACAGCATACTTTTGGGATCGCACACGAGCTTAAAACCGTCGTAGTCGAACACTTCATCTTTTTCGTCGATGGCGCTCGACTCGATAAAGTCCATCATGTAAGACATCCCAGAACAGCCGCCCTGACGCACGCCCAGGCGCAAGTATAACTCTTTTCCTTGCTTAGCGCACAACGATTTAATTTGGTCGGTCGCTGCATCGGAAATCAGGATGCCGCGCTGCATAGCAGAAGTCGTTTGTGTCATCAATTTTCCTTGGGTCTGAAACCCCGTTTTTATAGGACGACTTTACATTCGGTTAGCGTTTTTCAGCGGTATAACCCAGGAACGCTCTAAACCTGTATTTGAGGGGTGACCCCCGTCCCTTTAAGCACCGACTACAAGATGTCCTTTCTACAAGCACCTGACAACACAGATTTTAAGAGGTCCGGACTAGGGAAGTATCCGAACGTTAGTACCAGCAGTCGGCTAAAGGTTTAGTGAGACCGGGAGAAGTTGGTGGTCTTCTCAACCCTCCGCTTCGCTTTGCCCCGTTCTTTTTAAGGCGGGGTGAGTGACGGGTGATTGAAACTCCCAATTTTATAGTTCGGTCGGGATTGTTGGCGCTCTCGCCTTTTGTAAGTCCCTGCAACTTCGCGTTTTCTTTCAACAGAAATCAAACGGGAAGCCTTTCTCCCACACCCAAAGATTGCCAGTTAGTATCCTGGGTTTCGAGGGCTGTGGGAAATGGGGTGGGACGATCGCACCGTCAGTTTTGCGATCTTTTCTTACTATCTTATAGTGCTTCTCGACTCAATGAAGTCTCTAGGGGGCGATCGGTCGCTGCTATTTCGAGCGACACGATCTACTCGATTGAAGAAATACGACAACATTGATGACGTGCCATAGAACCTTTTCCCGCTCGCCCTTAACCCTTCCCCCTGTCTTTTCGATTCGAGCTGCTATTAAACGAGTTAATTACTCTATAATGAAGGGTGATATAAAAACTTGTTTTCCCACACTGTTTTCATCCACCGCAAAAGCAAGCCTCTCTCCCAAGCGCTCGAGTGTTGGCGCTGTTATGTCACGGGCAAGAGTTGCCGGCAACATCCCCCAAGACGATCGCCGACGCTTCTGCCAAGGAAACTCGGTTTGGGAAAATCGCTCGAGACTGGATGATGCGATCGTCTCTTTGCTCCCACGGTCAAACACAATTGACGCAAAAGTAACCAGTTTCTAGCACACTTGTTAACCCCAGTTCGCCGACGTCTATCCTGAAAACCGTACTGAAACTGCATCACTCCCCGATCCAGGGTCTTTGCCTCAAAGACCCCGTTTGTCATTGAATTGACATCATTTTCCAAAAAATAGTAAGATCCATAGCCTGCTGGATAGTGCCCATCGAGTTTCTCAACAACACGCATGACTAATCAAAGCAAGACTGCACCCGCGTTTTACCTGCCCGATCTAGTTGAAATCCAGCGAGCGAGCTTCCGATGGTTCTTGGAAGTTGGCTTGATCGAGGAACTCAACAGTTTCTCCCCCATCACCGATTATACAGGCAAGCTAGAGTTGCACTTTGTGGGCAAAAAATACAAACTCAAGCAGCCTAAGTATAACGTCGATGAAGCCAAGCGTCGGGATAGCACCTACGCCGTGCAAATGTACGTTCCCACGCGGCTGATCGACAAAGAAACTGGAGAAATCAAAGAGCAGGAAGTTTTTATTGGCGATTTGCCCTTGATGACCGATCGCGGCACCTTCATTATCAACGGAGCCGAGCGCGTCATCGTCAACCAAATCGTGCGGTCTCCCGGGGTGTACTACAAGCCAGAAACCGACAAAAATGGGCGGCGCACCTACAACGCTTCGTTGATTCCCAACCGAGGGGCGTGGCTCAAGTTCGAAACCGACAAAAACGACTTGGTGTGGGTGCGCATCGACAAAACCCGCAAACTCTCCGCCCAAGTCTTGCTCAAAGCCCTCGGACTCGCAGATAACGAAATTTTCGACGCCCTGCGCCATCCCGAGTACTTCCAAAAAACCATCGAAAAAGAAGGGCAGTTCAGCGAAGAAGAAGCCCTGATGGAGCTGTATCGCAAGTTGCGTCCGGGTGAGCCGCCCACGGTATCTGGGGGGCGATCGCTGCTCGAATCGCGTTTCTTCGATCCCAAGCGCTACGACCTCGGGCGAGTGGGACGCTACAAACTCAACAAAAAACTGCGTCTGAACGTTCCCGACACCGTGCGCGTTTTGACTCCTCAGGATATCCTCTCGGCGATCGACTATCTGATCGACCTCGAATACGATATGGGGGAAACCGATGACATCGACCACCTGGGGAACCGGCGGGTGCGATCGGTCGGAGAACTGCTGCAAAACCAAGTGCGAGTGGGACTCAACCGCTTAGAGCGGATTATCAAAGAACGGATGACCGTTTCCGAATCCGACACCCTCACCCCCGCCTCCTTGGTCAACCCCAAGCCCCTGGTGGCTGCTATCAAGGAATTCTTCGGTTCCTCTCAGCTCTCCCAGTTCATGGATCAGACCAATCCCCTGGCCGAGCTGACCCACAAGCGACGCTTATCCGCCCTCGGACCTGGAGGACTGACCCGAGAGCGCGCCGGCTTTGCGGTACGGGACATCCACCCCTCCCATTACGGACGGATCTGCCCGATCGAAACCCCAGAAGGACCCAACGCCGGACTGATCGGATCCCTGGCCACCCACGCCCGCGTCAACGACTACGGCTTCATCGAAACCCCGTCGCGCCGGGTTCAAGACGGACGAGTGCTGCTTGAAGAGCATCCCCTCTACATGACCGCCGACGAAGAAGACGACCTGCGGGTTGCCCCCGGTGACGTCACCGTCGACGAACAAGGCTACATCCAAGGGGAAACCATTCCCGTGCGCTACCGCCAGGATTTCACCACCTCCACCCCCGACCAGGTGGACTTCGTGGCGATTTCCCCAGTGCAAATTATCTCCGTGGCGACCTCGTTGATTCCCTTCCTGGAGCACGACGATGCAAACCGCGCTCTGATGGGATCTAACATGCAGCGCCAAGCGGTGCCCCTGCTGCGTCCGGAGCGACCCCTGGTGGGAACGGGACTCGAAGCCCAAGCCGCCCGCGACTCGGGGATGGTAATCGTCAGCCGCACCGATGGCGTCGTGACCTACGTCGATGCCCAGCGGATTCGCGTGCGAGCCACCTCCGCCGATCCCCTGCGTCACAACGGCGAGATTCCCAAAAACGAACTCGAATACGTCCTCCAGAAATACCAGCGTTCCAACCAGGACACCTGCCTCAACCAGCGCCCGATCGTCTTTGAAGGAGATGAAGTCGTCGCCGGTCAAGTGCTCGCCGACGGGTCCGCCACGGAAGGGGGCGAACTGGCCCTGGGTCAAAACATCCTGGTGGCCTATATGCCTTGGGAAGGCTACAACTACGAAGACGCCATCCTGATCAGCGAGCGGCTAGTCTACGACGACGTCTACACCAGCATCCACATCGAAAAATACGAAATCGAAGCCCGGCAAACCAAACTCGGACCCGAAGAAGTTACCCGCGAGATTCCCAACGTCGGGGAAGATGCCCTGCGCCACCTCGACGAAACCGGCATTATCCGCATTGGTGCTTGGGTGGAAGCTGGAGACATCCTGGTGGGGAAAGTGACCCCCAAAGGGGAATCGGACCAACCCCCCGAAGAAAAACTCCTGCGGGCCATTTTCGGTGAAAAAGCCCGCGACGTGCGCGATAACTCCCTGCGAGTACCCAACGGCGAAAAAGGTCGGGTGGTTGACGTGCGGGTGTTTACCCGCGAACAAGGGGACGAACTCCCCCCCGGTGCCAACATGGTCGTCCGAGTCTACGTCGCCCAGAAACGGAAGATTCAAGTCGGGGACAAAATGGCCGGTCGCCACGGTAATAAAGGGATTATCTCCCGGATCTTGCCCATCGAAGATATGCCCTACCTCCCCGACGGCACGCCCGTGGATATCGTTCTCAATCCCCTGGGGGTTCCCTCCCGGATGAACGTGGGACAGATTTTCGAGTGCTTGCTCGCCTGGGCCGGAGAAAATCTGGGGGCGCGATTCAAAATCGTTCCCTTCGATGAAATGCACGGGGCGGAAATGTCCCGGGAAACCATCAATACCAAACTGCAGCAAGGGGCCAAGCGAACCGGCAAAGACTGGATTTTCAGCGAAGATCATCCCGGTAAGACCTTCGTGTACGACGGTCGTACGGGAGAACCCTTCGATCGCCCGGTGACTGTCGGTAAAGCCTACATGCTGAAACTGGTTCACCTAGTGGACGACAAGATCCACGCCCGCTCCACCGGACCCTACTCCCTGGTCACCCAACAGCCCCTCGGCGGTAAAGCCCAGCAAGGGGGTCAGCGCTTCGGGGAAATGGAAGTGTGGGCGCTCGAGGCCTTCGGCGCCGCTTATACCCTGCAAGAGCTGCTTACGGTCAAATCCGACGACATGCAAGGACGCAACGAAGCCCTCAACGCGATCGTCAAAGGCAAGGCCATCCCCCGACCGGGAACCCCCGAATCCTTCAAAGTGCTCATGCGAGAGTTACAATCCCTGGGTCTGGATATCGCGGTTCACAAAGTCGATACTGCCGAAGACGGCACCTCTCGGGATACAGAAATCGATCTGATGGCCGACGTCTCCAATCGTCGCGCCCCCTCTCGCCCGACCTACGAATCCATGACCAGTGAAGAGTAATCCCCAACCCGTGGAACTCCTGACAACCGATCGAAACTAAATTATGGCCAAGCTAGAACAGCGGTTTGATTACGTCAAAATTGGGATCGCCTCCCCCGAGCGCATCCGGGGCTGGGGGGAACGGACCCTTCCCAACGGACAAGTGGTAGGGGAAGTCACCAAGCCCGAAACCATTAACTATCGCACCCTCAAGCCCGAAATGGATGGGCTGTTTTGCGAGCGGATCTTCGGACCGGCAAAAGATTGGGAATGCCACTGCGGTAAATACAAGCGAGTGCGCCACCGGGGCATCGTCTGCGAGCGCTGCGGCGTGGAAGTCACCGAATCCCGCGTTCGCCGCCATCGCATGGGGTACATCAAACTCGCCGCCCCAGTTGCCCACGTATGGTACCTCAAGGGAATCCCCAGCTACATCGCAATTTTGCTAGATATGCCCCTGCGGGATGTCGAGCAAATCGTTTACTTCAACGCCTACGTCGTCCTCAATCCCGGTAACGCCGATAACCTTTCCTACAAGCAACTGCTCCTGGAAGATCAGTGGATCGAAATTGAAGAGCAGCTCTACGATGAGGATTCGGAACTCGAAGGCATCGAAGTGGGCATCGGTGCCGAAGCCCTCCAACGCCTGCTTCAAGACCTGGATTTAGAAACCACCGCCGAAACCCTGCGAGAGGAAATTGCTGGGGCGAAGGGACAAAAACGCGCCAAACTGATCAAGCGGCTGCGGGTGATCGATAACTTCATCGCCACCCAATCCGATCCCTCCTGGATGGTGCTCGAAGTCATCCCGGTGATTCCCCCGGATTTGCGCCCGATGGTGCAGCTCGATGGCGGTCGCTTTGCCACCTCCGACTTAAACGATTTATATCGGCGGGTGATTAACCGCAACAACCGTCTGGCCCGGTTGCAAGAAATCCTCGCCCCGGAGATTATCATCCGCAACGAAAAACGGATGCTCCAAGAAGCCGTGGATGCCCTGATCGATAACGGTCGCCGGGGACGAACGGTGGTGGGTGCCAACAACCGCCCCCTCAAATCCCTATCGGATATCATCGAAGGGAAACAGGGTCGCTTCCGCCAAAACCTACTGGGTAAGCGGGTCGACTACTCCGGACGAAGCGTGATCGTCGTCGGTCCCAAACTGAAGATTCACCAGTGCGGATTGCCTCGAGAAATGGCGATCGAACTGTTTCAACCCTTCGTCATCCACCGCCTGATCCGCCAGGGTCTGGTGAACAACATCAAAGCCGCCAAGAAACTGATTTCCCGCAACGATCCCAACGTCTGGGACGTGCTCGAAGAAGTGATCGAAGGCCATCCCGTAATGCTCAACCGCGCCCCCACCCTGCACCGACTGGGGATTCAAGCCTTCGAGCCGATTTTGGTGGAAGGTCGCGCCATTCAACTGCATCCATTGGTCTGTCCGGCGTTCAACGCCGACTTCGATGGCGACCAAATGGCCGTTCACGTTCCCCTCTCCATGGAGGCCCAAGCCGAAGCGCGGTTGTTGATGCTCGCGTGTAACAATATCCTCTCCCCGGCCACCGGTCGCCCGATCGTGACGCCGTCCCAGGATATGGTTCTCGGATGTTACTACCTGACGGCGGAAAATCCGGCTGCTGCGAGCGATCGCGAACGGACGTTCAGCAACCTCGAAGACGCGACGATCGCCTACGAGCAAAAGCAAATCCAGCTCCATACCTATGTTTGGGTGCGCTATGACGGTGACATTGACAGTGCCAACTCACACACCGAACCCTCCGAAGTACTCACCTCTGACGACGGCGTCGTCACCAAAATCTATGCCGACCGGCGGCAGCGCTGGGATGCAGACGGCAATCTCCTGAGCCAATACATTCGCACCACCCCCGGTCGGATTATTTACAACCAAGCGGTGGTCGAAGCCTTGAGCTAACAACGCGCAGTTCGATTTGAAGATATCTAGCTTGGGGAAGCCACCTCAAGCTAGTGAGCCCCCTGCGATCGCCCCCGCAGACATTCGCCCCCATTAGCCCTCAGCCATGAATACGATCTTTCGCAACCGAGTCGTCGATAAAAAACAACTTCGAGCCTTAATTGCTTGGGCGTTTACCAACTACGGAACCGCTCGCACTGCTAAAGTCGCCGATGCCCTCAAAGACTTGGGCTTCCGATACGCCACCCGCGCCGGCGTGTCCATCAGCGTGGAAGATTTACAAATTCCTCCGAGCAAACAGCAACTGCTCGCCACCGCTCAAGAAGAAATTGACGAGACCGAAGCCCGGTATACCCGTGGGGAAATCACTGCAGTGGAACGATTCCAGAAAGTCATCGATACCTGGAACATCACCAGCGAAGCCCTCAAAGATGAAGTGGTGACCAACTTCCGCAGCACCGATCCCCTGAACTCCGTCTATATGATGGCGTTTTCCGGCGCGCGGGGAAATATTTCTCAGGTGCGCCAACTCGTGGGAATGCGGGGTTTGATGGCCGATCCCCAGGGACAGATCATCGACCAGCCGATTAAAACCAACTTCCGGGAAGGGTTGACCGTCACCGAGTACATCATCTCCTCCTACGGTGCCCGTAAAGGTCTGGTGGATACAGCCTTGCGAACGGCCGACTCCGGATACCTCACCCGCCGCCTGGTGGACGTGTCTCAAGATACGATCGTCCGCGAAATCGACTGCGGCACCGAGCGCGGCATTAGTATTAAGGATATGACCAGCGGTTCAAAAGTCCTGATTCCCCTCAAAGATCGGCTTCTGGGTCGGGTGTTGGCTCGAGACGTGGAAATCGATGGCAAAACCATCGCCACGCGCAACCAAGCCATCTCCGAGGAGATGTGTTTGGAATTCGATCGCGTTGGAGTCGAAGAAGTGATCGTCCGCTCTCCCCTCACCTGCGAAGCTGCCCGCAGCGTTTGCCAGCATTGCTATGGCTGGAGTCTGGGTCACGCCAGTTTCGTAGACTTAGGGGAAGCCGTGGGGATTATTGCCGCTCAGAGTATCGGCGAACCCGGCACCCAGCTCACCATGCGCACCTTCCACACCGGGGGGGTGTTTACCGGGGAAGTGGCCAGCCAAGAGAAAGCCCCCTTCGATGGCACCGTCAAATACGCCAAAAACCTGCGGGTGCGACCCTTCCGCACCCGTCACGGCGATGAAGCCTTCACCATCGAACAAGGGGGCGAAATCGAAGTGATTCCCGCCAAAGGAAGTAAATCCGCTCGCTTTAGCGTATCTTCTGGGGGCACCCTCCTCGTGCGCGACGGTCAGAGCGTGGTCACCGAACAGGTGCTTTCCGAAGTCCCCGTGGGGGGAACGACCCGCAAAACCACCGAGAAAGCCACCAAAGACGTGGCGACCGACTTGGCTGGGGAAGTCAAATTTGCCGATATCGTCCCTGAAGAACGGCAAGACCGTCAGGGGAACACCACCACCATCGCCCAGCGAGGCGGACTGGTGTGGGTGCTTTCCGGGGAAGTCTACAACCTGCCCCCCGGTGCCGAACCCATGGTGCAAAACGGCGATGAGGTCAAAGGTGGGAGCGTCCTGGCGATTACCCAAACCGTCACCGAACATGGGGGGATCGTCCGGATTCCCCCGACCGATGAGTCTCGGTTGCGGGACGGCGAAGAGCCACCGACCATTCCTCGGGAAGTGGAAATCGTCACCGCCTCCGTCCTGCTCGGACGCGCCCAAATTCATACCCGAGGCTCTCAAGGGGAATCCCAATACACCATCGAAACCGATAACGGACAGCAGTTTGCCCTCACGGCAACTCCCAGCACGAAAGTGCGCCACAATCAAGTGGTCGCCGAATTACTCGACGACAGTTACCGCACCCAAACCGGGGGCTTGCTGCGCTACTCTGGTATCGAAGTCGCCAAACGGGGTAAAGGCTCCAAAGGTAGCTACGAAATTGTCAAAGGGGGAGCAATCCTCTGGATTCCTGAAGAAACTCACGAAATTAACAAAGATATCTCCCTGCTGGAAGTCGAAGACGGTCAGTTCGTCGAAGCGGGCACGGAAATCGTGAAAGATATCTTCTGTCAAAACGGCGGACTCGTGGAAGTCGTCCAGAAAAACGATATCCTGCGGGAAATTTGCATCAAACCTGGAACCCTTCACCTACTCGATAATCCCGGTAGCATCAAGTTAGAAACGGGAACCCTGGTCAATCCCGGTCAAGAAATTGCGCCAGATCTGGTCGCCGAAGAACTGTGCTACCTGGAGCAGGTGGAAACCCCAGAAGGCAATGGCGTTCTTCTGCGACCGATCGTCGAGTATGAAGTGCCCGATGCACCTGACGTTCCCAACCAGGGGTCGATGGCCGATCAGGAAAATGCCTTCCCCATCAGCTTGCGAGCCGTTCAGCGACTGCTCCCTTATAAAGATGGCGATCGCATCAAATCCGTCGACGGACTCGAACTGCTACGCACCCAACTGGTCTTAGAAATGGGGGATGATGGCTCCCAACTCGAAGCAGATATCGAACTCGTCCCCGAACCCGAGGATCCCGAGATCGTGCGGCTGCAACTGGTGGTGCTCGAATCCCTCACCATTCGCCGGGAGAATACCTCAGCAACCGACCCCCTGCTCGGTCACAGCACCACCACTCGTCTGCTGGTGGAAGAAGGACAAATGGTGGCCGCCGGAGAAACCATAGCCCGTACGGAAATTTGCTGTCGGGAAGTCAAAGATGGAGAAGTGCGCGGCGTACGCCTGGGAGAATCGAGTACCCGGCGGATTTTGGTGGTCAGCGATGGCGATCGCTTTGCCGTGGAAACCGGGGGCGAAAAACCCTCCGTCAAAATCGGCGACTTGCTCGTGGGAGGTAAAGATTTCGTGGCTCCCGGAACCGTTGCCCCCGAATCCGGTCAAGTGGTGCGCCTGAACGATGAAGGGGTTGTCATGCGGGTGGCTCGTCCCTATCGCGTCAGTGGCGGGGCCGTCCTCCACGTTGAAGATGGTTCCCTGGTACAACGGGGGGATAACCTGGTGCTGCTGGTGTTCGAGCGCGCCAAAACCGGGGATATCATTCAGGGTTTACCCCGGATCGAAGAACTCCTCGAAGCCCGCAAACCCAAAGAAGCTTGCATCCTCGCCAAAGGACCGGGAATGGCGCAGGTGTTCTACGAAGAAGACGATACCAGCGAGATTCGGGTTGTCGATAGCGACGGGACGATCGCCGAGTACCGACCCGGCCCCGGTCAAAACATCCTCGTCCTCGACGGTCAGGAAGTGGAAACCGCCGAGCGGCTCACCGACGGTCCGGCAAACCCCCACGAAATTCTCGAAGTGTGGTTCGACCACCTTCAACCCGAAGGTTGCTATAAAGCGGCTTTAGTCGCGTTCCAAAAAGTCCAGACTTTCCTGGTCAACGAAGTCCAATCCGTGTATCAATCCCAGGGCATCGATATTAGCGACAAACACATTGAAGTCATCGTCCGGCAGATGACGAATAAAGTGCGCATCGAAGATGGGGGCGATACCACCATGCTGCCTGGGGAGCTAATCGAACTGCGACAGGTGGAACAGGTTAACGAAGCCATGTCGATTACCGGCGGTGCGCCGGCTGAGTATACCCCCGTGCTGCTCGGAATTACCAAAGCCTCCCTGAATACGGATAGCTTCATCAGTGCGGCAAGTTTCCAAGAAACGACCCGCGTGCTCACCGAAGCGGCGATCGAAGGGAAGTCCGATTGGCTGCGGGGTCTGAAGGAAAACGTGATTATCGGTCGCTTGATTCCGGCAGGAACTGGATTTAACGCTTACGAAGACCTCAACTACATCTCCAGTCCCAGCCCCGACTTTAGCTCGGGTTACGGGATGGGTGATGAAGACGCAGAACTCAGCGATATGGTTCTCGACGATCGCACCGCTCGCACCTACAACGCAATCGACCTACCGATGTCGTCGGTTGATGGGGAAGGTATGAGTGCAGATAGCGATCCTCTGTCCTCTCCCTCGATTCTCGAAGAGGAAGAATAACACGCTCACAACCCAGAAATGAGGACGAGAAGTTTTACAGATGCTTTGACAAGCCCAATGTAAAAACTGCAACTCTCCCTCATTTCTGTGGTAGTAGAATAATCGTACCCATTGCCCGATCCTGCGCGATCGGGCAATTCTCCTTGACCGTTCGAGATAAAACCCGTGACTTTAAACATTCGATGGTTCCCGAGCGTTCGACCGATCGCTTTAACAGTAGCGGCCCTCGCGATTTGGAGTTGCTCGCCTAATCCACCGATTCAGGGTCAAACCCCAGAAGCGCTACCCCAGGATGCGGCACCAAAAGTCGAACGCGATCCCTTCGATCTAGCAGTCGAACGCGCCTTAGAAGCTTGGACGCTCACCCAAGCCGCCCGCTCTCCCGAAGATTGGGATCTCGTCGCCCGCACTTGGATCGATGCGGTTGCCCTCATGCAAGCCGTTCCCCCCGGCGACCCCAAACGAGCTTTCGCGCAAAAGAAAGTCATCGAGTACCTGCGCAACGCAGCCTATGCCATCTCTCGGGCATCCACGGCGGATTTGGGATTTTCCTATCCCACCTTGAACAGTCCTCTTTTGGACGAAAAACTGGTGTTGTATCGCTCCTACGTCCAGGCCATCGGTCCGGCCGATATCTTAATCGTCGGCAGCTCCCGCGCCGCCCAAGGCATCGATCCCCGAATGCTCCAATACGTGCTGGGAACGCGAGGGTATACCGGACTGAAAGTGTTTAACTTCGGCATCCATGGGGCAACGGCTCAGGTGGTGGATTTTATGGTGCGGGAATTGATTCCCCCCGACGAATTACCCAAATTAATTTTGTGGGTGGATGGGGTGCGCGCGTTCAATAGCGGTCGCGAAGATCGCACCTATGGCGAAATTGTCTCGTCGGCAGGCTATCGGTATTGGCGCAATGCCAAACAAATTTCATCGCCTGCAACTATCCTCGCTGCAGCCAAAGTCGCTTCTGCCAATGCCGAGCTCGAACCCCCTTTAATGGCAGACGTGCTGCAAAATGCGATCGACGCGGTGGGCAATCCTGTAGATGCTAACGGATTCGTTGCCGTTGACGAGCGTTACGATCCCAATACCTACTATCAAATCTATCCCTACGTACCGGGAGAATACGATCGCGACTACGAAGCCTTTAACCTCGGAGGCGTTCAGGCTGCTGCCATGGAATCGCTTTTGGGATACGCTCGCACCCGACAAATTCCAGTGGTGTTCGTTAACTTACCCCTAACTTCCGACTACCTGGATGCGGTGCGATATCAATACGAAAGTGAGTTTCGCCGTTACATGGAGCAACTGGCTTCCCAGAAGGGATTTTTCTGGCGAGATCTCTATGGAAAAGGACTCGATCGCAACGATTACTTTCAAGATCCGAGTCATTTAAATGCTTCGGGAGCAGCTGCCGTGGCGCGTCAAGTGGCCAGTGACAGTACGATTCCTTGGCCGCGTCCTTAACCCTCCCTCAGACTCGATCGAGTCTTGAATATTACTCAAATCTCCGAAAAAAATGTAAATTCTGGGCAAAATTCTCCGAGAATGAGCTGATGAGTATTTTTACCATTCGAACGAAATTTAGCGTGTTTCGAGGGAGGGAAAAAATATGCTGGTCAGCTCGAAAAAGAATCTTCGACTCAATTTCTCGGGTACTGAAAATTTTCTGGATCGATCGAGCTGAAAACCGTTGGGGATCGCGCATTAGTAAGCTATCATCCAGTAAAACGGTATCGCACAACCCGATCTAAACTGATTCGCTCTTGCCTCGATTTCTCGGTAAACTGGAAATGACTTTAAATTACGATCGTTCTCTTCCCTAAAAATCTCTCAGTCTTAATTCATTCGCCTTGTTTATTAAGCCGGCTTCACGATTTATTAGATAACTTAATAAAAAAAACAAGAAGCAAATGATAAGATTTTATGAAGACGAAGTATTAACGAATTCTATATTAGACAGTTGTCCGCTGTTTCCGAGTTAGGGAGTAGAAAAGCATCATGGAAAGTCATGGAAATAATGTAGAAGTTAAACCTGAAACGCGAAATCATCAAGGTTTTTTCGTGCGAGAAGGTTCTTATCAATTAATGGGGATTGATGAGTCAGGGTGGGCTTTAATTTGTATTGATGATGTGAGCTGCCACTATGTCGATCCCGATAATTTAGAACAAGTTGAAGAAAGTTAGTTAAAGTTATTACTCTTCTAAATTTACTGAAATTGAATCAGTTAAAATCAACGGACTGCCTTTTCAAAAGGCAGTCTTTTTTGGTTCGTCAGGTTTTGTCTAAACTCGAGTCATGAAGAATGCAGGTTCGGTGGTTGTCAATTTCAGGATGCAGAGAACGAGTTGGTCTGATCTCAACCGAAAATTGAGGGTTCAACATCCTTAACCCGAGCGTTAAACCCCAGTTGAGGACGGACTTAATCGCACGTTACTTCGCTGTTGCAACGATAGTCCGTATTCCAACCCTTCCACTACGGCTTGATAGGATGCATCGATAATATTTGTCGAGACTCCAACCGTGCGCCAACGTTGATGACCGTTGGTCGATTCCACCAAAACGCGCGTTTTAGCCTGGGTTCCCGCTTGGCTGTCGAGAATGCGAACTTTGTAATCCGCGAGGTTAAATTGGGCAATTTCCGGATAAAAATTCACCAACGCTTTGCGCAGTGCAGCATCCAAAGCCGAAACCGGACCGTTACCCTCTGCCGCGTCGAGGATATCCCGACCGTTAACCGCCAGCTTCACCGTTGCCAAAGCATAGCTGCGATCGCGATCTTGCTGGCAGTGGACTTGAAAGCCATCGATCTCGAAAAACCCGGAACGTTCCCCCAACGCCTCGAGCATGAGCAACTCGAAACTCGCTTCGGCCGCTTCAAACTGATAGCCCTGACTTTCCAACTCCTTCAACCGGACCAGGATATCTCGACAAACGGGATTTTGCTTCTCTAAATCGATGCCAAAACTGCGAGCTTTCACCAGCAAATTGCTCAATCCCGCCTGCTCGGAAATGACAATCCGGCGTTCGTTGCCTACGGTTTCCGGTGGCAGGTGCTCGTAGGTGAGCGGGTTGCGTTGCACCGCACTCACGTGAATCCCCCCCTTGTGCGCGAAAGCCGAACGTCCCACAAACGGGGCGCGATCGTCCGGGGCCAAATTCGCCACCTCGCTGACAAATCGACTGGTTTGGGTCAGACGGGTCATTTGTTCGCCGTCGATGCAGCGATAGCCCAGTTTGAGCTGGAGATTGGCAATCAAAGAGCAAAGGTTCGCATTGCCGCAGCGTTCGCCATAGCCGTTCATCGTCCCTTGTACCATCTGCGTCCCCTCCATCACCGCCGCGATCGCATTGGCAACAGCCGTATCCGAATCGTTGTGGGGGTGAATGCCCAGTTTCACTGGTTCTTCCCCAGGGGAATCGAGGGCTTCGCGAGTTTCGCGGACGATCTGGGCGATTTCGTGAGGTAACATTCCCCCATTGGTATCACATAGGGTCACCCACTCCGCCCCAGCAGCAATCGCCGTTTTTAGGGTTAAGAGGGCGTATTCGGGATGGTTGCGGTAGCCATCGAACCAATGTTCCGCATCGTAAATCACTTGGCGACCCTGGCTGCGGAAAAATTCGATCGTGTCTCGAATCATCGCCAGATTTTCGTCGAGGGTGGTTTTTAGCCCTTCAGTGACGTGGAGATCCCAAGACTTACCAAAAAGGGTCACCCAGTGAGTTCGAGCCGCTAAAATCGGTTGCAGCATCGGTTCTTCCGCTGCGATCCGACCGGGACGGCGAGTGGAACAGAATGCCACCACCTGAGCTTGAGTCAGGGGTTCTTCTTGCAATTGCCAGAAAAACTGTACGTCTTTTGGATTTGCACCCGGCCAACCCCCTTCAATAAACGGAATCCCCAAACGATCCAACTGGCGAGCGATTTGTAGCTTATCTTCGACCGAAAACGAGAGTCCCTCACTTTGGGCACCATCCCGTAAGGTCGTATCGTAAATGCAGAGTCGATTCATCTAAAACTCCAGTGAGTGGAAACCCCGATTTTTGAGTCGGGAGCAAACTGACAAGGGGAAAAGGAAAACGTAATGTGATGATGTCGGGATTGGATGTTGACAGCGGTTGACTCAAGACTTGCGTTTGCAGGGCTGGCAGGGTCGATATCGGAATGCAAGCCATCCCACGGTGCGCGCGCCAAGCTACGGATTACACAAATTTTCTCCCAGGCTTTTTCCCGTTGGCATACCCGCTTCCCGGCGGATCGAGGAATTCCATTCGCATACGGGAAATTTCCTGGTTTTTGCTTCCCAAGCCTCATTTCACCCGTGCCATTTCGGTCGTGAAGATTCCGTCAGATGGGGAAAATGGTAATGTTGGCTGCCGTAGGGAACCGCAATCGCGATCGCCCCAGTCCGTTATTGCTGTATTTAGGTTCCCGTCTTGCTGTAGGTAAGTCTGAGGTTTTCGATCGACATTATGAGACTAACACTCCAAAAACGGGTGAGATCGACGCCAATTCCAGTGAAAACTGGGGGGAGTGAATTAAAACAGCGCCAAACCCACCCGAAGGGAGATTAAGAATTAATTTAGGAATGACCGACAATTTAACCCGAAAACCGGGATAAATCTAGAAATGCGATGTGCCAAGAAATGCGACGTGCAACTTTAAGCCAAAGCCTGTCGCGAGCGAGCAGACGATATCCCCCTTACCCTTTCCCCAGGGACCTCGCTTTGTCAGGTTTTGGAGAATTTTGTTGCACGTGACGTTAGAAGTAGTATCGAATGTTGGTGACCATATCGCTGACGATCGCATTCGGTCCCGCCACGGCGAAAAACACCAAAGAACGATCGTTGAGGCAGCGAACGCTCGCCATGTAGTTGCCGCTCGTTGCAAACACCGACTCGCCAGCAACCTCTTGCACGTTTTCCGTAAATCCCGTGCGGTAGAGCACATCTCGCGCGCGTCCCAAACAGGTTTGGCTGTCGATTTTCTCTTCTCGCCACGCTGTTGCCATGGTGGTTCCCCATGCCTCGGCAATCGGAGTGACACTCATCAGGGCAGCGACGGACAAGACGTTGAATAGTTTAGATTTTAGTACCATGAGTTAAGCCTCCCGATCGAGACCGATCGAATCGAGTTGTAGAAATTGGATAGAAAAATGGGTAAGTGACCCGAGGGCGAAAATGCTCGCTTTGCAGAGGATAACAGAAGGATTTGCGATCGTGCGAACCAATTGATGGCAAACTTGTTACAGAGGTCCAAAAGACGAGCGATCGTTCGACGGTCATCCCGCCTCAGACTTGTATCGCCTTCAACGAGCGAAATCCATCAAAGCCATGCCATACGTGAGAGCTGAAGGTCAAACCATTCCCTGCGAGCGCGGCGCCAATCTGCGCAAGGTGTTACTTGCCGAGGGCATCGATTTGTACAATGGTCAGTCTTCCCTGATTAACTGTCGCGGTATTGGCAGCTGCGGGACTTGTGCCGTAGCGATTGAGGGGGAGGTTTCACCGGTGAATTGGCGCGATCGCACCCGACGATCTCTGCCCCCCCACGATCGAGAGCGAGATCTGCGCTTAGCCTGTCAAACGAAGGTACTCGGCGATATTCGCGTGACCAAATTCGATGGATTTTGGGGACAGGGAGAGCAAGAGGTGTGGACTCCCGATGGAGAAACCAATGCCGCCAGTGTCGATCGATCTTAAACCGATTTTCGAAGGTGAATGACTCCGATCGTCGAGAGGGAGACACGGACACAATGCGGACTCAATCGGTCTTTCGAGACCCGAACGCCCAACCTTGTTGACCTCAAACCCGGTCGCCATCCTCAAGAACCTTAGTTTTATTTATAGTTTTCGAGTTTATTATCTGTTTATTATCTTAAAGTGGGCAGGTTGAGAGTGGCCGTGCTGGCTGTCGCTCGTTAGCATCCCAAGCCACACCTGCAACTTCGCTCCTGGATTTCTCCTGCATCCAAAACAATTCAACGCTTGCATTTTCTCATCCACCTATGACCAATACACCTCCTCCTTCTCCAACTCCAACCCCCAGAGGCATCTGGATTTCTGGTTTGCTTCTCGGTGCGCTGGTGGGCTTAGTACCTTGGGCGATCGCTCAGTTTATCCCCAGAGACACTGCCGATAGCGAGACCCCAGCCGAAACGGCCGAGTTCAATCCCACCGCTCAAAGCTTTTCTGCCCCCGGCGGCACCCCAGTATTTACCGGACCCGGAGCCACCCAAGCTCCAGGGGAAACCACCCCTGGGGTCACCACCACTACTCCTGGAGTCACCACGACCACCCCTGGAGTCACCACGACACCTCCTGGAGTCATTACAACCACCCCTGGGGTAACCACAACACCTCCTGGAGTCATTACAACCACCCCCCGTCCGGTTACCCAACCCTCTGCTGGGGCAACGCAAACCCCAGGAACTCGTCCGGTGCAACGGCCCACGACGAATCAACCCGCCCCCACTTCCACGAGTGGGACGGCATCGAGCAACACCGACTCCAATCGCCAGCCGATTCGAGGTTTGTGGTAACGGTAGGTTTTTTGCCTCACCAACAGTAGCGGCTCGATTTCCCCGAACCGCCCAAGGCGACTCCACTCCCAAAATTTCGACCGGGAAATCCGGAGTGGGTCGCCAACCCGAGAAAATGCCGAGTCCTCCAAATTCGCAACAGCAAGATGACTCGTGGGGGATGGCGAAATTGCAGGCGAAATTGCAGATGATTCCCCGTTTCCCCAAAAGGCAAACATGACACAGGATATCTTAATTATTGGCGGTGGTGCGATCGGGTTGTCCTTAGCCGTAGAGTTACAACGGCGGGGAGCTTCGGTGACGGTGAAAAGCCGCAACTTCCGTGAAGGAGCCGTTCACGCCGCAGCGGGGATGATCGCCCCCCAAGCCGAAGGCATTCCCCCCGGTCCGATGCTGGAATTGTGCTTGCGATCGCGCCAGATGTACCCCGAATGGACGCGCCAACTCGCCGAGATTTCCGGATTGGCGATCGAGTATTGGTCTTGCGGGATTCTTGCACCGGTTTTGGAAGGACAAACCTGGGAATTCGATCGAATTCCTGCCCGAGAACCGACCCAATCCCGTGTCTCCGTTGCCCGTTCGGGAGTTCCCGCCTACTGGATGGATGGCGATGCCCTGAGGGAATATCAGCCGGGATTGGGGGAGCAGGTGACGGGGGGCTGGTGGTTTCCCGAAGACGGTCAGGTAGATAATCAACTGCTCGCGCGATCGCTGTGGATGGCGGCCCAAAAATTGGGAGTGAACCTGGAAGAAGGCAGTGCCGTGGAGTCCATCGAACGCCAGGATGGTAAAGTCGTGGGGGTTCGCACCCGAGATGGTATCGATCGCGCCGATATTTATATTTTGGCAACGGGGGCATGGCTGGAAGAATTACTGCCAGTTCCCGTCTTTCCCAAAAAAGGACAGATGCTGTCGGTACGGGTTCCCGAGGGTGAAGACTTACCGCTGCAACGGGTACTGTTCGGACCGGGGACTTACATCGTTCCCCGTCGCAACGGGCAAATTATTATCGGGGCTACCAGCGAAGATGTGGGCTTTACCCCCGGTAATACCCCCTCGGGGATGAAGGGATTGCTCGATCGAGCGATTCGGATGTACCCAGTATTGGAGAACTACCCCATTGAAGAGTTTTGGTGGGGATTTCGTCCGGCAACTCCCGACGAACTGCCGATTTTAGGGGCAAGCGATTGGAGCAATTTAACCCTGGCAACGGGACATTATCGCAACGGAATTTTACTCGCCCCAATTTCAGCGAAATTACTCGCCGACTCGATATTAGACGGTAAAACCGACTCGCTTTTAGAAACCTTTAGCCCCCGTCGATTCGATCGCCTCCCTAGCGAATCTAACGGGTTTGCCAGTTCAACCCATCATCCAAGCAATAACCATCGTGCCATGTCCCCAAATTTAACCGTCTCAAGCAGTTCGATCTCCTTTGCTACACCCTCTGCATTGGCAACCTCCTCAGAAGATCGCCTCACTATTGCCGGACGGCAATTCCACTCTCGATTGATGACGGGAAGCGGGAAATATAGCGATTTCGATCGAATGCGCCAAAGTATCGCCGCCAGTGGTTGCCAAATCGTCACAGTGGCAGTGCGTCGCGTCCAAACCAACGCACCGGGACATGAAGGACTCGCCGAAGCTTTAGATTGGTCGAAGCTGTGGATGCTGCCCAATACCGCCGGGTGCAAAACCGCCGAGGAAGCGATTCGGGTAGCGCGATTGGGTCGAGAAATGGCGAAATTATTGGGTCAGGAAGACAATAACTTCGTCAAATTAGAAGTAATTCCCGACCCCGACTACTTACTTCCCGATCCGATCGGGACTTTGGAAGCCGCCGAACAGTTGGTGAAAGAAGGCTTTGCGGTATTGCCCTATATCAATGCCGATCCGATGCTGGCGCGACGGTTGGAAGATGCCGGTTGCGCCACGGTGATGCCTTTAGGTTCTCCCATTGGTTCGGGACAGGGAATCCAAACTGCGGCTAACATCCGGATTATCGTCGAGAATGCAAAAGTGCCGGTGGTGGTAGATGCCGGAATTGGAACCCCTAGCGAAGCCGCCCAAGCGATGGAAATGGGGGCCGATGCGGTGTTGATTAACTCGGCGATCGCCCTGGCGCAGAATCCCCCAGCGATGGCAAAAGCGATGGGAATGGCGGTGGAAGCGGGACGGTTGGCGTATCAAGCAGGGCGGATTCCGGTGAAAGAACGGGCGATCGCGAGTTCGCCGCAAACGGGGACGATCGCTGCGGCAACGTAACCAGAAATGACAACTGGATGAAGATTTGATGTCGAGAATCTGAGTACTCTCGCTCTTGCAAAATCCATACTTCAATCGCAGCTAGATTGCCATCAGCTTTCCGAAGTGGTGAGTGTTGAAATCCGTGCGATCGACGAAATCTTGAAGGGTGCGGATTGTCTGGGGAAACTGCAATAACTAACTCACAGAAAAAGTCGCAATCCACCCTCGCTGCACGAATAATGGCAACAAAGTACTCACGTCAACTCGATCGGCTAATTGTTCGCAAACGACTTCAAATGGCTCGTGACTTTGAAATGCTTTCAGGAATTCCCATTCTGGATCGCTTGGCAAATCGATTCGCATATCGAAACCCTGGCGCCAGAGAAATATTTTAATTCCACCTTCATCCAAGCTGACGGTACGATCGCCTCGATCGTCATCTTGATTCACTTCCCAAATCCGATGTATGGGATAATTGGACTCTAAGGTAAAGCTGTTTTTAGGCAAGTCGAAAATTAGCTTTCCCCATTTTTCTTCGGGAATTTCAGCCAATCTCTGTAAATCTAATTCCGTTGTATCTTCACCGCAAAAAACTCGATGCCAGAACCACTCTAACCTAGCCACATCTGGCAGATAGGGTAAATCGGCAACCGCTTCAAAGTCAGCGAGAAAATCTGGGAATTGTTCGCCATACTCTCCTAAATTAGGGGACAAGCAAGGAAACTGATGAATAAATTTGACCGCAGTTGCCGAAAAAAAATTTTCTCCCACAAGCTGACAGCAAACTGGGTAGATTGACGTTAAGGCACTCGTCAAATTCCCAACAACATTTCCTCGATAAACGGCTAAGCCTTCGGCTGGTGTTAAGTTTCGAGCTGCTTTGATATGCTGGCTTAACTCATCGATGCTTGCAGAATCTCTTTCCCAAACTGCCCGATAAAATAAATTTTGCAGCGCTTCCATTAACGCACCTTTTCTAAAAACTGTTCGGCTTGGTTTGCTTGCGCCATCAAGACTTCAAAGCTGGGAATATTAGTATCCCATTCTATTAAAGTCGGTATAGCGCCAAACCTGGCTAATGCGGCTTGATATAATTCCCAAACTGGCGGATGTACGGGATAGCCATGAGTATCTAATAAATAATTTTCTCGCTCTTCATAACCGGCTAAGTGAATTTCTTTGACTCGGTTTTCTGGAATTCTATCTAGATAATTCAGCGGGTCAAATCTATTATTTATAGCATTCACATAAACATTATTAACATCGAGTAGCAAGTAGCAGTCCGCTTTTGTTACTAATCTCTCAACAAACTCCCATTCAGTCATGGTAGAGTCGGTAAACGTTAGATATGGAGAGGGATTCTCAATTAAAATCTGCTGACCGAGAAAATCCTGTACTTGCAAGATGCGCGCAGCCACATTCTCCAAGACTTCTTCAGTATAGAGCAGCGGAATCAAATCGTTGAGATAATGACCGTTAACCGATATCCAAGATAAATGCTCGGAAACCCAATCTGGTTCAATTCTTGCCGCTAATTTTTTTAACCGATTTAAATAAGTTTGATTTAATGGGTCTGTCGAACCCAGAGATAGTCCTACCCCATGCAGGTTTATTGGATAGTCTTGCCGAATTTTTTCTAAATAATATAGCGGTAAGCCACCCTCTCCTAAATAGTTGTCTGATATAACTTCAAACCAATTCACATTGGGTTTTTGAGTGATAATATATTGATAGTGGAGCGATCTTAAACCAATTCCAGCACCTTGGACTGAAATTTTTTTCGCTGAATACATAGATCAATTTATTTTTCTTAAAATTGTAATTCAGGCTTTATTTATCCTCAAAAAAATAGAAACCAAGTTGCACTGTCGAACTTAGAAATCATTCTTGAAATTAGAATTCGATCGAAGATCGTTGGTTTCTCCCATGCTTGTGGTAAAAACCTGGTTGACTGACAAGAGTCGATCGTTAAAGCGCTATAGCTTTTTTTGGATAAGGGTTTGAGCCCATCTGCTTCGAGCGGTTTCTCGCGGAGTGTTTCACCGACCCAGGAGAGTCGGTCCCGGCAACAGCTCAAACCCCTACCATATGGGTCATTCGCTCGCTAATGGCGAGCATCGCTCGACCCCGCATCTGACAAGGATTCTGGAAGTTTTGTCACTCAACCAAGACCCGTCCACCAACAATTTTCTGGCAAGTTCCTTCAGGAACGTAAATCCACTCATTCGGATCGCTATCTACTGTAGCCCCACCCGAACAGTCATGATTGTTAGCACCACAATCATTCATGCCAGCCTTAACAATGCCAGCGCATTTTTCCATGCCTTCTTCTCCGGCTAGGGCATCTCGATTATTAGTAACCACGCCAATTCCAGCAGTTAATACTCCTGTTAATGCTGTAGCTACGACTACTTTTGTTGTTACATTTTTCATATGTCGACTCCGATGAATTTTAATCTTCAAGCCTGAGTTTTGTTAACTTATACTCAGGGTAAAAAAACTGGCGCAAGAATGCTTTACATAGGGATCGAAACTCTCAATCGTAGAGGAGATTTACAACAATTTTTGCGTTTGTTTTTAATACAACTGAGAACATAGCCGTTCTACATGAATGTTTCATGAAATTAGCCTGTGATTTTCCTGAGACGTTACTGGAAAACCCGCATTTTTCCACTGCTGAACCTCGAACGGTCTAATTGAATCAATCTATATAATCCTCGCCGAAACGGTAGCGAAATTCCTCCTTACGATGCCCTCATTATTCTGCGATCGTCCGTGGTGCCTCCCACACCTTTCCCCATCAACCAATAGGTGGTCATTTTCCCTTTCCCTTTGATTAAAATTTGCCCCCGCTCTTGAAGTTCGTATCGGTCTTTGAGTCGTTCGTAGGTGGCTTGGGTGACTTGAATACTGCCCGGTTCTCCCGACGATTCCATTCGAGAGGCCACATTCACCGCATCTCCCCACAAATCGTAGATAAATTTCTTAATGCCAATTACCCCGGCAATCACCACACCGGTATTGATGCCGATCCGGATTTGGATATTTTCCCCCCGTTCCACTCGAAATTTCTCGACAGCTTCTTGCATCGCCAAAGCCATATCGGCGATCGCCGCAGCTCGATCGGGCATGGGAACTGGCAAGCCTCCAGCCACCATATAGGCATCCCCAATGGTTTTGATTTTCTCCAAACCGTGTTCTTCGGCAAGTCGATCGAAGGTGGAAAAAATATCGTTGAGCAAGTTCACCAGTTCCAGGGGTTGGAGGCGCGCCGAAAGCGGAGTAAATCCCACCAAATCCGCAAATAAAATCGTCACCTCGTCGAAATGCTCGGCTATCGCACCGCGATCGTCTTTTAACCGCGCGGCGATCGGTTCGGGCAAGATATTGAGCAGTAATTGCTCGGATTTTTCCTGTTCGGCTCTTAACAAAGTCTGAGCTTGCTTGCGTTCTTCGATTTCTTGTACCAGTTCGATCGTCCGCTGTTTAACTTTCTCTTCGAGGGTTTCGTTAGCTGCAATCAGTTGTTGTTTGGCTTCCCTCACCTGGGCCAGTGACGCTGAAAGTACCATTGTTTCCACAGAGATCGCGCCAATAAAGCCCTGTAACATCAGCAAAGTGGTATTCAAATTCTCGCTCGAAAGAGAACTGCGACCGTATAGGGTACCGCAAATAGAAATGACCGAGACGATCGCGATCGCCGCACTCGACCCCAATTGACCGAATCGAAATGCTGCCCAAACCATCAAGGGTATCAGCAGATATTCCAGCGTCCATCCTGCAATAAAGGTAACGTGACTGACGATCCAAACTAGGGTTAACCACAGTGCGATCTCGGTCAAACGCCACTGCTTGTGACGCCAAGATATCCGAGGTTGAGTTCGTTTTGACTGCCAATAGGCTCTCAGACCGAGTAAAAAAGGGGTGACGACTAAGACACCGATCAGATCCCCCAACCACCATGTCATCCAAATTTCACCGTATTCCCCCCAACTGGCAATGCGACCCAGGCACAAACTTAAAGACCCGAGGGTGGGAGAGATCGTGCAACACGGGATTTCGATGGCGACGAATCGAAAGACATTGGAGGTACGATCGAATACCTGGCGCCGACCCACCGCTCGCTGGATGAAGAAGTGACCGAGCAAAGCTTGCAATGTCGCTCCCAGACCCACACCGCAGCCCACGACGATCGAGATGGAGATCGATGCCGTGCTGGTGCGATCGAAAAACGCCCAGATGTTACCGATTAACTCTCCTAGAAAGATACCCGGCCAAACTCGATAGCCGAAGAGGGAAACCGCCGACAGTGCGAGTCCCGATGGCGGGTAAACCGGTGTGACGTTCCCCGGTGGAATCGCCGCGAGCTGTCCGAGCCTGCCGGCGTAGTAATATAGAACGGCAAAACCGCCGATGGCAAGCCATTGAACGAACCAACGCCGTGTAATGCGAGACTTAATAAACATGACTCGGTTTGTTGTTGTTTCTGGTGAGTGAATGGGTAACGATCGAGCTAAAAAAAGGTCGAGTCTGGCTTTCCTTAGCTTTAAAAATTAAGGAAATCGCTAACATATTCTATGCAATGTTGCTTGGAAAAAAAATGACACCCGTCACGCCAGAATTGTGTCACTCGACACCCGAATCGAATACCTGATTTTTCCTGCACCCACTTCTTAATTCTTCGTTCGATTCATCCGTTTGTCGGGAATATTACCGACAAACATCTATTTTTTTGCAGATTTTTGATGAGATAAAAATTAACTTTTGATTATTTATATAACGTAAAATAGGTTTCAATTATAATTGAATATAAATGAGACTGATTTTATTTTTGACTCTCACTTAAACTGATTCTATATTTATAGATATAAACTTATTTTTTACAGATTTACAACTATAGCTCAGACAGTCTTATTTCCTTATAGTTTCCGGTAAGAGTTTTTAAAAAACTGATAATCCGTTCGGTATCTTGTCTAGGAAGCTCTCTACCCAGTTGGTATTTTGCCATGATTTGAATCACTTCTTCTAAGGTTTTTGCCGAGCCATCATGCAGGTAGGGAGCTGTCAGTTCGATGTTGCGTAAGGTCGGGACTTTAAAGATGTATCGATCTCGAACATCTTTGGTGACATTATAACGCCCCAGGTCGGATTCAAGCAACTTCTTTTTTCGATTTGAGTAACTCTCAAAGATGCCAATTTTTTGAAACATATTGCCGCCAACATTCACCCCTTGATGACAACTCGCGCAACCATAGGATTTAAAAAGAGAGTATCCTTTTTTTTCCTCAGATGTAATTGCCGTTTTTTCGCCTCTCAAAAAACGATCGAAACGCGAATTCGGTGTAATCAAAGAACGCTCGAACGTAGCGATCGCATCCTTGATATGCTCGCGGGTAATATCATCACGATAGATCTGTTTGAATAACGCCGTATACTCTGGAGAGTTCTGGAGCTTGGCGATAATATCCGACCAACTCGAACCAAATTCTCGTAAGGAATTTGCCGGTCCCTCGATCTGGTCTTCGAGGGTATCCGCCCGACCGTCCCAAAACTGCTTAAAATTAAAACCACTGTTAAAAACGGTCGGAGCGTTCACCGTACCCAACTGTCCGTTCATGCCCACGGAAACCACTAATCCATCCGTGCCTCCCAAAGCCAGATCGTGACAACTGGCACAGGAAATCGTATTGTTGCTCGAGAGTTGGCGATCGTGGAACAATTTTTCCCCCAATTCCACCTTTCGCGGATCGAGAGCGAGTTGCAAGGGAATCGCTTGAATGGGTTCGTCAACAAGCTCGTCCGTTCGAGAGATCGGTAGTTGAGAGATTTCTGAGGGTTGGTTCAAGCGATCGAACTGCCAAGAACCAATGGCGACGAGAAAAAATAAGGCAATGGGAATTAACCAGACTCGAACGATCGCGCGATCGCACCAAACTTTTGTCATCTTAGCCATTAGACCTCGGCACGGAAAAGGGTTAAGGGTTAAGGGTTAAGGGGGAAAGCCAGGAGAAATTCATGACTTCGGCATCGAGCTCGAGCTGATTTTTGATTTCGACCCGATCTCTATAGAGTGCATCGAGTGTAGGGCGAGCAACAACAAAGCGAATCGTTAGTTAGCTTTTGGTATCCCGTGAAATGCGGAATTGGTACGGCAAATCTATCAAAACGGCTTTATCTTGTGGTTACTTGTGATGATACTCCCAGCATACAGCGTCAGCGTCGAACTCAGCCTCCACTCACCACAGGACTTCCGATCGTAGATTTTCCATCGAAATGGTATTCTAAAGCACGATATAGCTGTCTGGGATCTTCAAGATCGGGTCAAGCGAGGGTAGAATTTGGGGTCGGGACGAACCTCCCAAAGTTGATGTCCCATCGCAGTTCACCCAAATCTCGGTAAGCTGTCCCCAAGCGATTTAGTTTGGGCTTGGGTGCTGACTCAACCGACCGTCTCATCTTTTTGGGTCTTAATTTTGAGTGTTGAGCGATCGGGTCTGAAGTTTTTTGTATTCTTATCTTTCCAACCACCGAAAAATCAATCATGTCTACCTATTCCATTAGCGATCGCGATCGTCTTCAACTCTCCGGACTCGACATGCCCCCCCGCCTCTTACTCGGACCGGGTCCTTCCAATGCCGATCCTCGCGTCCTTGCTACCCTGGGAATGCGTCAAGTCGGCCATCTCGACCCCCGTTTCATCAACCTGATGAACGAAGTTCAAACTTTGTTGCGCTATGCGTGGCAGACCCAAAATCCCCTCACAATTCCCGTCAGCGGCACCGGTAGTGCTGCGATGGAAGCGACCCTCGCCAATGTCGTCGAACCGGGAGATGTGGTGGTTGTCGGCGTTAAAGGATATTTCGGACATCGCCTCGTGGATATGGCCGGTCGCTACGGGGCGGACGTCCAAAAACTGATGAAACCCTGGGGGGAAGTCTTCACCCTCGAAGAATTGCGGGCGGCCCTCGAAACCCACCGTCCGGCAGTCCTGGCCCTCGTCCACGCCGAAACCTCCACCGGAGCGCGTCAACCCTTGGAAGGTGTCGGTGAGTTGTGCCGCGAGTTTGGCTGTTTGCTGCTCGTCGATACCGTCACGAGCCTGGGAGGCGTACCCCTATTGTTAGATGAGTGGGGGGTCGATTTGGCCTACAGTTGCAGCCAAAAAGGTCTTGGGTGCCCGCCGGGAATCGCTCCCTTCACCATGAGTCCCCGCGCGGTGGAGAAACTTCATTCCCGTCGCACTCCCGTCTCCAACTGGTATTTGGATATGTCCCTCGTGAGTAAATATTGGGGACAAGAGCGCACTTACCACCATACCGCCCCGATTAATATGAACTACGCTCTGCGCGAAGCGTTGCGAATTGTCGCTGAAGAGGGATTGGCCGACCGTTGGGCGCGCCATCAAGCCAATGCCGAACTCCTATGGGATGGGCTCGAGCAAATCGGTCTCAAGTGCCACGTCGAGAAAGAATACCGCCTACCCACCCTGACGACGGTGCGCATTCCCGATGGGGTAGATGGAAAAGCGATCGCCGGTCGCTTACTGAACGATTACAATATCGAAATTGCCGGCGGCTTGGGCGAACTGGGCGGTAAAGTCTGGCGGATCGGACTGATGGGCTTTAACAGTCGCCGCGAGAATGTCATTACGCTACTCGAAGCCCTCGAACGAGTTCTGCGCTAAGAAGGCGCTCGGGTTTGGGAACCAACGGGTAGGAGGATACAGAGGGCAGAGGATCGATCTGTCCTCATCTATCTATTTTCATGCGATCGTCGCGTCAAATAGAGGAATGCTTTTCACAGTCAAGGTTGAATGTGTATTGAAAGCTCCAACCCCGACTGTCTTGTGATGTCTTACGAGCAGTTCGCCGTTCCCCATTCCCGATTCGCTATCCCAGGGAGGATTTTCGATCGTTCGCATCAGATGCAGTCATTCATGCGATCGCCATTTGAACTCACAGAAGATGTCAAGGGTTAGCAATCCCCCACTTTCGAGATTCCTTCAGCTCCGAAAACCCCCAAACCCGAGCCATCGCGAGTCGGGTTGCTCGTGAGCTATCATGAACCTAACTCGATCTTCGAGCGCATATTTGAGATGAAGTGGGGAAGAGATCGGTTATTTTTAAATTGGGAGAGAGGGCATTTCAAAAATTGGTGAGAACGCTCGCGCAGCTGAGTGTGAGAAACGCCAGACAGAACGATTGATAGCAATTTTGTGTGGCAAATCCCCCAATGCATAGAGGCGTGCGTTTCTTGCAGCAAAATGAGGTCGCCAAGTTTAGGGAAATTCATCTTTGCGGTTGCGTTTTTCGATGACTCGACCGGGATGGTCAACCTTGGTCTTCGACCTCGTGCATCTATAAACAAATTTTTATAAACCCAGTCTATAGATCTGAGCGAGTGAAGTTGGAGAGAGTTTGATGGATTGCGAAAAGGCTTACCAACAGTGTCTACACCGGTTAAAATGGGCGACTCAGACGTTAGAGATCGAGATTGAGACCGCTCAACTATTGTCGATCGCCGATCTGATCGTTCAACCGATGACGGGTCCCTGGCGCTATTTTCACACCCCCGAACATATTTTTGATGTGGGAGGCAAGGAAGATCCCATCGAGGTTCTGGCGGCTTTGTTTCACGATGTAGTTTACGTTCAAGTCGATCGCAGTATTAACTTCAATCTCAGCTACTATATTGCACCATTTGTCAAGGAATTTAAAGGAGAATTACAAATTCGACAGGTGGGAGAAGTTCCCTCCGATGCCGCCTTTGAGATGGTTTTGTCGGTTTTTGGGTTTGCACCGGGACGAGTTCTCTCCCCCATGGCAGGACAAAATGAATTTTTGAGCGCCCTGGTGGCGGTAAAAGCCCTCGAATCGAGCTTCCCGTTTCGTTACCTCACCGAAATTGCCGCTTGTATCGAGGCGACAATTCCCTTTCGCCCTCCCGGGGCGGATGGCACCACCGTCAGCGATCGTCTTTTCGATCGCCTCAAAGCCACGAACGCGCAGTTTAACTTAAACCTGACCGAAGCGAATACGATCGATGCCATCAAGCGGGCGGTGCAGGTTTCTAACCGCGACGTGATCGGATTTGCCCATCGGAGTTCGGCAATCTTCCTCGATAATACCTGGAATTTGCTCCCCGAAACCAATCACAATCTCGTCAACTCCAATTCTTACACCGTTCGTCAATATCGGTCTTCTCTGCAGAAGATGGAAGGCTTTATGAACTTTCTCACCCCCGAGGTGGTATTTCGGCAATTTCGAGGCGAACCCGATGATGCTACCTATCGCCAATGGGTGACTCGGGCGAAAGAAAATATCGAAGTGGCGCGGCTTTATCTGGGGAGTAAACTGTTCGCGATCGCCTTTTTGGAGGCACTTTCCTTGCGCGTCGGTTTGGATATTCCCCTCTCGACAATGATGGGTGAGTTACCATCTCAGTCTCCCGAAGGCGCTCATCTCGAAGACTACATTCCCTGTATTACCAACGTCCATCCCCTCAAAAACGATTTGGAACGGGAGGTCTTGACGTTGCTCCAAGAAGGTCGAAATCAAAGCTCAATTCACGATATCAAACATTCTCCCCTAGCCACGTTTATGGTCAAATCTATTGGGTTTGACGAGGTTCGAGGGAACCTCGATCGCGCTAAGGCATTTTTTAAAAAAGAGATCTCCCCGGAAGACTTTATTGCCGGTTGCGATGCCAAAGTGACGGAAGTCATTACCGATGGGGTTCTTAAGGTGTTCGATTGCCGGAAATCGGCATTGTGTCGTTGAGGGTTAAGGTTGGGTCTTTTGGGCGGGTTACTCCCGGTTTCACAATCCGATGGTATGAGTGCGATCGATCTGGAAATTTTGGGAGTCATGGGAACTTGAGGCGATCGAGGTCGGTGGAACAAATTCAATTTCGATCGCTTCAAGTTAAGAAAGGATAAAGGTTTCAGGGGTTGAGAGATCGCACTGCAGTAGCATCGCGGCACCAAATGAAGTTAGACTCTCCCTGAGACTTTTTCATCATCTTTACTACACCGGAATTTCCAGATGCCTCAACATCTGTATCATTTGCTGGCTTTTGTTGCTTCTTCCCTGGTTGTACTGGGGTCTACTCCGATCGTGAGGGCGATCGGTCTGAAAACGGGATTCGTCGATCGCCCGGGCGGACGCAAAGTTCACGACACTCCGATGGTTCGCCTGGGCGGAGTGTCGATTTTTTTAGGCACGTTAGTCGCTCTACTTCTGGTTTGGTGGACCGGTGGATTTCTCGATGGGAACGGTCAATTGCTCGGCCCGGAAGATGAATACGAGATGTGGGGCGTCACCATCGGCGGTTTGCTCTTTTTCCTGATTGGTTTGGCTGACGATTTGTTCAGTCTGCGGGCTTCATCGCGGCTGCTTCTCCAAGTCTTTGTCGCCGCACTGGCTTGGTGGATGGGTGGCGTGCAAATCGAATTTCTCTCGATTCCCTTTTTCGGTTTGACGGAAATTGGTCCCCTCAGCCTGCCGATTACCGTGATTTGGCTGGTGGGAATGGCGAATGCGATTAACTGGATTGACGGGTTGGACGGACTCGCTGCTGGGGTGTCGGGAATTGCCGCTACGGTGATGTTGGTGGTGTGTTTGTTTATGAACCAACCGGCAGCCGCATTGATTGCTGCAGCACTCGCGGGTGGTGCCCTGGGTTTCTTGCGCTATAACTTCAACCCCGCTCAGATTTTTATGGGAGATGGGGGTGCGTATTTTATGGGCTTTACCCTGGCTGGGGTTGGGGTTGTGGGTTTGGTCAAAAGTACGGCGGTAACGGCAGTGTTGCTGCCGTATTTGATTTTAGCGGTTCCAATTTTGGATATGTCGGCCGTGATTCTCGATCGACTTCGCAGCGGACTGTCTCCCTTTGCGGCGGATAAACGCCACCTCCACCACCGACTACTCAATGCCGGACTCTCCCATCGATTGGCGGTGCTGTTTATCTACGCCCTGACCCTGTGGGTGGGCAGTTTGGCAATGGCCTTTGCCGGTCTTCCCAGCGGGTTTATCTACGCGATGGCAGCCACCTCTCTTCTGGGATATACCAGTTGGAAGGTCTGGAAACACGCGCGGTAGTGCTACACCGCGAATTCAAGCGGGACTGGGCGGATTCGAACCGCCGACCTAGCGCTTAGGAGGCGCTTGCTCTATCCATCTGAGCCACAGCCCCAGGTAATGTAATATCGATAATAGCAGGTCGTCTGGCTCGCTCAACACTCGATCGCGCATCTTAACTATTGTGACGCCAGGTTTCATCCCAAGGTCCGCCACCAATTTCTAAGCCGCACATCGTACTGGTTGCCTCGATAATCGTTTCCCAACCTCGAGAGGACTTTTCTTTTAATTGCAACTCGAGTTGACCGTGCATCGTATCTCGACAGGCAAATATTAGCCCATCGTGGGTGGGGGCACGTAGGGGCGTACCCGGTCGATCGGTCGTTCCGGTCAATTCCACAGTAAAGCGATCGTTCGAGGCTTTCATCTGCCAAAATCCCCAGGGTTCGATCGTCCACTCCACCCGAGAATTCCAGGGGACGAACTCGTAAAACTTACCCCGGTAGTGAAGTCCCAGCATCGCCACGGATTCCATCCAAGTCAGGACTTCTCGCTTGCCGCCGCCAGCGGTTAGGGCTAAATCCGATTCTCCCTCAAAAGCGTTGCAGTTGAGCCAAAACCATTTTTGGGGGAAAGAACGTCCCCAATTCTTCTCCCCGTATGCCGGGGCTTTGGTCAATTCGTAGCGGCGATCGCCCCATTCGATCCAACCGGTGGCCAGACCGTGGGCCATCAAAATCTGCCATCCGGGTTCGAAGATCGGCAGAAATGACAGCCAACCCGCTGTCGACTGCTGGATACCATCGGCATCTCCCCAACCGTATACCGGTTGAATCTCGTACTGCCACCGACAGCGCGCGCCGGTTTCCGGGTCTTCGAGGTTGCCTTGATGCCAGGTTGCCGTTCCTTGGTACCCTTCTCGAACCTGGCGATCGAAAACCGATGCGTTCAAGAAGGTAGGGGAACTCGATAAGTTCGTCGTGCCCCAATGTCCTAAAGCGAGGCGATCGGGGTCGGCCCAAAACTGCTTCACATCCTCGAAGGTGCGGTACAAATACTCATCATCGGGTCCGAGTACCTGCGCTCCCCCCAAACTGTACGGACTCCCCCCGGCGGGGTCTTCGATAGAGTACATAAACGCAAAGGTCTGACGTTCTTCAGGCAGAGTCACCCGATAGTACCAGCCTTCAAAAAAACGCGGGCTAAAACCATCCCAGTGATAGCCGCTGTGGGGGGTTTGTTGGCGATCGAGTCCGGATTCGGACCAGAAGGGTTTTGGGAGGTCGGCAAACATCGTTTGGCAAAAATGGCGATAAAAAGAGGCAAGCCCTCTACAGACTTGCCTTCTATATTATCCGTTCTCAAAAGAGCGCGGGATTACCGTGGAATTTCCGAGGAAATTCCTTAACCGCCATAAGGTGCGACCGGTACGAAGCTGGGAACGACCACTTCGTCATTTTGCTTGGTCTGCTTGTTATAGAGACGTTCGGTGTTAGGGAAGTTCGCAGCCGGTAGCGTCGGGAAGCGTCGGTAGGGAACCGTATCTTCACCAAAGTTTTCTGCATATTCGGGGGTGCTGAGCATGGCATTGATAAATGCCCGCAGACCCTGAGTGGCAAGAATTTGGTTGTACTTGCGCAGTTCGGCTTGATCGCGAGTGGCACGACCGAGGAAGTGCTTGGTCCCTAACTCGATCACCTTGGTATTAGGATGGGGGGTATAGAACTCGCGGATGTAGAGTTCCGAACCGCCTAAACCTTCCATAAACTCCTTGACGGAAATCTCGCCGTTCCCCAAGCGACTTTCGAGAGAGGTAAACTCGGGCTTGGTGACGTAGGGATCGATATCCCGCTCGAAGACCTGACGGTAAGCGGCTTTGATAATCGTCTTGAGTGCCACCTTGTCCGTGGTATTGGTGAGCTTGAAGATCTTCGATTGCTCGCGACGCTTGCTGACCCCTTGCTTGACCCGGAATGCCATATCCGGTTCCGTGGACATCGCCTGGGCCGGTGCGCCCAACTCGACGAATCGAGGGGTGACTTCCGGACGCACGAACATTCCCGTGCTTTCCATGTTGCTCGGCTTCCGGTAGCGCATGGCTTGACCTGCTGGGGTGAGATAGCGCTCGTAGGGAATCGTATCTTCTCCAAAGGCTTCGCCGTACTCGGAAGTATCCAGAATCGCATCGACTAAGGCGTAGAAGCCTTTCTTGGCGCAGATATCGTAGTAGGCGTTCATTTCCGAGCGACCGTAGGTGGGACGACCCAGCAAGCGCCGATGGATGTATTCCACCGCCTTGCAGACGTACAAGTTATCCCAGTACAGCTTGCGGAAGGTTGGCGATTTGGCCAGAATTCGGACGAATTCCTTCATCGTAATCTCGCCGTTTTCCAGGCGGTTCTCCGCGCTCTCCAAACGTTGGTAGGCATAGACATCGCGACCGAAAACCTGGCGGTAGGCGGCGCGAATCAGCGTTTGGGTGTTGGCTTCCGAGAACTGAGTGCCCGTGTTTTGGTCGAGTTTGAAGACTTTGGGTCCCATGGTGGGAGCTTTACCCCGCGCGGCGGGATTGCTCAGTTGGTTCTCGATACCGGCTCCCTGACGGATGAGAACCCGACGGGTATCCTTGGCAAACGGTGCGGGAGCGGTTTTGGGATCGCGAGTTTCTTTGGGGAAGATCGCGCCGAACTGAATTTCGAGGGGATCGTTGCCGGTTCCGTAGACGTGGCGATCGGGTAAAGGCTGCTGATAGGCTGCGTACAGCGTAATCAGTTGCGGCACTTTGCGGAAAGGCGCGCTGAAGTTGAACAGGTCGAACTGAGGTCCCCAGTTGCGGCATTCTTGGGCTTCTTGACCGAATCCGCGCAGGTAGGGAACCGTCTCTTCACCGAAGTAGTCGGAATATTCCTGAGAATCGACGAGGGCATCGACCAGAGCCGGCAGACCGCCTTCAGATACGATCGAGAAATAGTTCTGTACTTCTTCGCGAGAACTGGGAGCGCGACCGAGGATGTGCCGGAAAGCCAACTCCAGAGCGCGGCTGTTGATAAACGGCTCGAAGAACTGCTTGCGGTACAAGGGGGTCTTGCACAGGCGGCGGATGAACTCCTTCATGGAGATTTCACCGTTTTTGACCTGGGATTCCAGATAAGAGACGCTCAAGCCGTAGGCACGGGTGATATCGCGCTCGAAAACTTGGCGATAGGCCGCTTTGACGATATCTTGCTTTTCCGTGCTCGACAGACCCGGCTTCATGGCGTACTTCACCCGCGCTTCGGAAGCGTTGAAGTAAATTTGGGGCAGTTCTAAACCTTGCAGGTCGCTACTGGGACGCTGCCGCAGCTTGTTGGAGGGGGTTGCCGCTTTAAATTCCGACAGGACGACATCGAAATATTGGGTGACAATTTCTTTGGCTTCTTCATCGCCGAAATAGCCGATGGAAGCTTGGCGCATGGCTTGCAGGGCAACGATGGTAGCCGCAGAAGAACAAGCGTTCTCGATAATTTCCCGCAATCCCCGCACGTTCACGGCGATAATATTGGGGTCGCCGGCAACGATGGCGTAGGTGACGTAGCGCAAGAACCAGCTCAAGTCCCGCAGCGACTTGGCCATGTTGCTCGGGCCGTAGCGGGTGACGTCGATCGGTCGAAACCCTGCCGGAATCGTGCCGCTACCAGGGGTGAGGAAGAGCTGCCGCAGACCGCCGAAGATACCGCCGCCGCCGCCGCCACCGCCGCCACTGCTACTTTCCGCGTAGGTAACGGTTCCCAAAGACATGCCTTTTTGGGTGTCCATGTTTTCGCCGGCCATGGTTTTCACCGGTTCTGCCGCTGCCGGACGTTCTAAAAATGCCATCGGAGAGCCACCGGTGAAAATTCGGTTGGCGGCTCTCGAGACGATCGTTTCTGAATTCTGAGTCAGAATCTGCGCGATCTCGGTGCGCTTGGTTCCAGAATTGAAAAAGGTTTGTAACTCGCTCAGTTCGGCTCTGCCGAGGAAGCGATCTTGCTGTTCGGCTTGAGAGATGGTTGAAACGGGAACGGTTCTATATATCTGTTGGCGAACCTGAGTAGTTCCACCACTGGCCTTAACACTCATTATGATTATTTTAGAAAAACGACAGGGATTGGAAGGGGCATGAGACAAGGACTAGACGGTGCTTGCCCAATACCCATCCTATTATTTTTAGGATTCAAACTTTCGGTCTTAAGGGATATCCAACGGTTAAGAAATGTATCAACGGAGTGGCTTCGATCTCCAATTCAGTTGGTTCTATTTCACGCAGACATGATACGAGATTTCGGGACGCTTTCTGAGAAAACGCAAAGTTTTGTTACGTTTTACGCCTTCAGATGGGGCGATCGAGGGGAGAGGGTAGAGCGATCGTTTTCCTGGAATCTCATGCTCATCTTCAGGAAGGATCGCCCTAGGTTGAGTTAGCCAGAATTTCGCCGCTTTTACTATTCCTGTATTAATGTCAAGTATTTGTATTTATTTTTTACAAATTAATGAGACCGCTCCTCTCAACCCGGAAATGTCTCAAGACTCGCTAGGATTAAGAATACTTGTTATCATTCGGGATTAAAAAATTTCGGGAGAATCTTTCATGGATCTGGTATCCCTTCAGAACGGACTCGACAATATTTCCTTCGTCATTCTGTTCGTCACGATGTTGGTGTATTGGGTGGGGGCAGCCTTTCCTGGCATCAGCTACCTCGCAGGGTTGGGAACTGCGGGAATGGCCGCCGGCAATCTTTGTATTGCAGCACTGTTAGGGGCACGGTGGATCGAGGCGGGTTACTTCCCCATCAGTAACTTATACGAATCCCTCTTCTTCCTCACCTGGGGATTGACGGCCGTGCACCTAATTGCCGAAGGGATGAGTCGATCGCGATTGGTGGGAACCGTGACAGCCCCCGTTGCCATGAGCATTACCGCCTTTGCCGCCCTCACCTTACCGGCGGATATGCGCGTATCCGAACCCCTCGTTCCCGCCCTCAAATCGAACTGGCTGATGATGCACGTCAGCGTGATGATGATTAGCTACGCGACGCTGATGGTGGGTTCGCTGCTGGCGATCGCTTTTTTGGTGGTGACGCGGGGGAAAAATATCGAACTGCGGGGGAGTTCTGTGGGCACTGGCAGTTTTCGCGATACTAAAGCCTACCAACTGCAACGGGCTGGAGAACCCATCCCGAGTGCTGATGGTTCCGATGCGATCGCATCGGGCAGTGGCGGTACAGCCGTTCTCGATCGCATTTCCACCTCAGCGGTGACTGAAACCTTATCCCCCCAGCGCCTGAGCTTAGCCGATACCTTGGATAACATCAGCTATCGCATCATCGGACTGGGCTTTCCCCTGCTGACGATTGGGATTATCGCTGGGGCCGTTTGGGCGAACGAAGCCTGGGGAACCTACTGGAGTTGGGACCCGAAAGAAACCTGGGCGCTCATTACCTGGTTGGTGTTTGCCGCTTACCTCCACGCTCGCATCACGCGCGGTTGGCAGGGTCGTCGTCCGGCTATTTTGGCCTCGACTGGATTTGCGGTGGTTTGGGTTTGCTATTTAGGAGTCAACTTACTCGGTAAAGGATTGCACTCCTACGGTTGGTTCTTTTAGGTTGAACCGGAGCATGGAATGTAGAATTCGTGCACTGTTCGGGTAATCTTTATCGTAGCTCGTCCATTTCTTTGCACTTTCTTTGACCAATCGCACAGAAACTCTCGAACACTAGAAATAGGCATGCTAGACTCTCCCCCCGTAGCTCTGCTGTGTGCAACGGGGGTTTTTTTATGGGAATTTTTAGGGAGTAGGGAATGGGGAACGGGGAACGGGGAATAGAATTCGGAATTAAGAGAACGTCAGTTCGGGATAATACAGTTACCGGCGAGGGTGGGGTGTGGGGTGTGGGGAATAGAAATGCATCATCATCGATTCTGGTGAATCCGAATTTGAGTATTCCATCGAACAGTTTCATCTCAAGGATCTCAAATCGCTCTTTTCCATTCACCTCCCATCGGGGAATTTCAGTCCCACTGGGCATTATCGCTACTCTGCTTAACCCGCGCTTCACGTTAAGAGAATGGGGAATGGTGAATGGGTATTGGTTAAATGCGCGTAGGAAGAATGAGGAATGGAAAAAACTGACGCACGCGCGATCGGGTAAATAAACTAGCGCGAAGCATTATATGTCTTTATTGAAATGAGGACTCCGAGCGTGACGAGTGTATTTCTCCCGTTTCCCCCCAGACTCTCCCCATCACGTACTGACCGTTGTGCTGGCAATTCCCGACCACTGGACGTTTTTCTCAGCGGTACGTCGGTAGGAAAAAAAGTATTCCGGCATTTGGTAGGTACAGTGGGGGGCGATCGCCACTTGTTCGGGATGCAAGCCAAGTCGATGGAGTTGCACGGCGATCGCCCGTCGGATATCCAACCGGATGCGCCCGGGGTCTGGGTCGGGCTCGACCACGCCATCAGGTAATCGATCGAGCTGTTCGGTTAAGGGTTTCCCATCCAAAACCCCCTCATCCACCACCGTCGCCACCACCTTTTCGGCAACCTCCAAAGACACTTGATACACGTCACCGGAAATGGCCGGTCCCATCGCAACGCGCAAATCTGCCAGTTGAGACCCCTGTTCGAGCAAGCGCGCGATCGCCTCACCGACGATACCCGCAGCGGTTCCCCGCCAGCCGGAATGGATGGCAGCCACTTGTCCGGTGCGCGCATCTCCGATCAAAACCGGCGTACAATCGGCAGTACACACCCAAACGGATAGATCGACTCCTTCGCTGATGATGCCATCGGCCGGCTGTAGTTTTGGCTCCGCTAGAGCCAGGGAACTGGGCGGTAGCGGCGAGATCTCCCTAGTGGAAACGACAACTTTACCGTGAACTTGTTTGGTGCGATAAACCGGGGTTTTAGGACGCAGCACCTTAACCAAGTCCACCAGATTTTGCGACGCGAATTGTTGGGTAAAAAAACCATGAGGCCACGGGTCGAGCAAGCTGCAGGTTAGGTAGGGTCGTTCTTCCCAAGTTTGCCAGTGCCAGTTGTGCATTCTTTCGGTCATCACAAGTACAAACTCATGGTAGCTTAGACCTTTAGCGCCGATCTGATTCCTTGAAACTCTTCTGGCCAGAACGACTCGACGCAGCCTTGCAGGTGGCGCGATCGAACCTTCCATCCAACCCCCATCTCCATCGATTCTGCATCCGTTACTTCGATTGCCTTCCGTCGACGAACTCAACCCTGTGGGAACTTGCAGAAGGGGGTGCGCCACCGGGAACCGTTGTTATCGCCACCGAACAATCTGCCGGACGGGGACAATGGGGGCGACAGTGGCAATCGAATCGGGGCGGACTCTACCTCTCGACCGACTGGCAACCCCACGCCCCGGCGACCCAAACCCATCTTCTAACGTTATGTAGCGGCTGGGGTATCGCGATTGCCCTGCGAGAACGCGGCGTTCCCGTGCAGCTCAAATGGCCCAATGACTTAATACTCAACCATCGCAAACTCGGCGGCATTCTTACAGAAACCCGCATTCGCAGGAGCAAAATCGATCGCGCCGTGGTGGGTGTGGGGATTAACTGGGAAAATCCCGTGCCAGAAACGGGGGTGAGTTTGCGCTCGTTCTGGCAATCCTCCGAGACCCAGAAAACATACCCAAATTTGACAGGAGATCTTCCATCCCTGGAAATGCTGGCCGCGATCGTTCTCGAAGGATTGGCAAGGGGCTGGCACTACTGGCAGCAGGAGGGCGTAGAGTCGTTGGTGAGGGCTTACGAAACCCTACTGGTGAATATCGGTCAGTCGGTGAAGATCGAGGGGCAATCCGGCACGGTGGTGGGGGTAGATGGTGATGGGAATCTGCGGGTTCGCCTCACGGCTAAAACTGGGGAAATTCTTTCGGAAATTTATCGAACGCCCGGTTCTATAAGCCTCGGGTATGGAGAGAATTATTAGAGATTTTAGCTAAATTTTCGTGCCAGGGATACTCGCAGCGATCGGTCAACTGGATTGACCTTCCTCCCCTGCCCCCTGTGCCCCCTTTCACGCAGTATCCGTGTTCTAACTGGTGAGTGAGATCGATGCAAAAAACAAGATTGCTTTAACATCCTGGGCAATTGCGTGAAGATCCATTAACATGAACAATGTTTTTATGACGTCGTTTGGGTTACGTGAATCTCGATCGCGTCGCTGGATCTACCTCTTATCGTTCACCTCTGTAGTCAATTATGCAAAGACGTTCGACCAATTCCGATTCGGGTCAAGCCCCTCTGGTAGTCCGCAGCGCGATTTCGATCGGGAGTCTGGGAATCTCCCTCGGGGGAATGATGTTCGCCCCACCCCAAACGACTCGCGCTCAAGTCGATCCCTCAATTGCCAAAACCAAGGTCAATCTTCAGGCCGTTCCCGTCGAATCTGTCTTTGAAGCGCCGATCGAGCCGAGCTACACGATTAAAGAGCCGATCGTCGAGTCCCAAACCTGGGAACCAGAATATATCGAACCTGAGTACGTCGAACCAGAATATACGGAACCCGCATATATCGAACCCGAGTACGTCGAAGAGGCGATCGAGCAACCAGAATTCGTACCAGCAGAGACCCAGGAACCGATCGAGGGCAGCCACAGCTATATCGATACCACCGATTACAGCCTCGGTGCGACGACCGCCTACGACGAACCCCCAGCAGTTGTCTTATCCGAACGTTCCACGGGCTGCGAAGCCACCGTCGCCGCAGGAGAAGGGGTTCCCGGTAGCGTCTGCGCTCGAGTCTCCCCCACGGCAACCAAGCCGACGGCTGCTACCGCAGCTGAGCCCTATCCAGGACAACCCGTCGCCGTCCCTAATGTCTCCGTACCGGCACTCGAAGTCCGGCCCCCCTATGTCGCTGCCGCGCCGGTGGGAGTCGAGTCTGTCGAGTATTCGGTGGCTGCCGTTCCCGATTACTATCCCGTGGCAGAGGTTCCCGCCCTCGATCTCAACGGAATTGTTCTGGGGGCGGCAGGATTTATTCCCAAACCTGGTGAAGACTCAGCGCAAATCTATAACTCCTACTACAACGTTGCCGCCCAAGCTTTGCGCGATCGCAGCGTCCGCCCGCAAGATTTAATCGCTCGGGTCAGTTCTCGTCTGGTCTTTCCGTTAAGCATTCCCGCCCCCATCACCTCTGCCTTTGGCTTGCGAGTTCACCCGGTTTTGGGAACGGCACAGATGCATACGGGAACCGATATCGGTGCCCCCATGGGAACCCCAGTGGTCGCAGCTCTGGCCGGTCGCGTAGCCATTTCCGACTTCTTGGGGGGCTACGGCTTAACAGTCGTTCTCGAACACGAGAAGGGAACTCAAGAAACCCTCTACGGTCACCTATCGGAAGTGTTCGTCAAAGCGGGCGATACGGTTAAAAAAGGCGACCCCATCGGTCGCGTTGGCAGCACTGGATTGTCAACCGGACCGCACCTCCACTTTGAAGTGCGCAAACTCACCAAAGAAGGTTGGGTCAATCTCGATCCGGGTCGGCAACTCGAATACGGTCTGGCTCAACTGGTGCGGAACTTGCGCACGATCGAGAACGCACCGGCAACTCCACCGACGGTTCTCGATACCCAAACCGCCGAAAGCGAAGTGTTGGATGAGATCTCCCAGGGACCCACCTCTTCCGAAGTGGTTGCGGATACGCCATCATCCTAGCCTCAGACCCAACATTGCCAGGGATTGGGACTCGCCGGACCTGTATAGAAGTTGCCATTGTCGTTAAGACACAACTGTTCTCATTATCTTAACGGCTCTGGCGGTTGCTCTAACTTCAAGTCTGAATCCCTTGATGGCTGTGGAAAATCGACCCAGAGATGAAAGAATGGTGCTGGGTTTGAAAATCCAACACCCCGTCCAGAGCGAACTTCGTCCGATCTCAAACTGAGGGTCCATATAAAAAACGCCTTCAGCTTTCTGATGGCGTTATCTCAATAGGGTGCATCTATTTCGTTTATCATAACCCAAAATGAGGGGCTAAACCCCTCACCTTGCTAGATAATACAAAGACTTCACGATCGCTTCACGATTCCGACCATCGCACTTTCCCGAGATGGGACCCAATGCGGCAGGCTAAACACATCCGAACTCAGGACGCTAGACTCAAACATCCAGGGTCGTGCTGGGAACTGCACATCCTCGGCGGCCAGAACCCGGCACGCAAGTGGCATCGCTACTGCCTCGATTTTGAGACATCAACGGGTTGCCATCGACTTCAACGGACGAACGAGCTGTCTGAGTCAGTTGAGGGGCAGACGCGCCGAGCGTTCCACCGGTCAACATGGAAGACAGTAGTAAAAGCAGCCAGAGGGTTCGGTTAGTATTCATACGCGATATGGTGATTCATTAAGTCTTTGAAAGCTTATAATTCCTAATACGCTGCTTCTGAGTCACTGTCGGGATAGTTTTTTCAATTTTTGGAACCCTTGAGGGTGATATTTGGGGGTCTATTCGATCCAAAAAGTGCACAATACATCGATCGAGGTTCCTAAAAAGTTAAATTTTATACTTTCTATGCCCCGTTTCCCATGACTGAAAATCTGTAAAGATACCAGCTCGCGATAAAAACATGACTCAATTAGAGGTTCGTGAAGGAGGCTGTCACTGCGGTGCAGTCAGATTTCGAGTTTCGATCGAAAAATACAAAGCGGTGCAGTGTAACTGTTCGATCTGTACCCAAAAAGGTTTTTTGCATCTCATCGTCCCACCAGAACGTTTTACCTTGCTAAAGGGAGCGCATGTGCTGACAACCTATACGTTTAATACGAACACGGCAAAACACACCTTTTGTTCAATTTGCGGCATCCACCCGTTTTATCGTCCCCGTTCTCATCCCAACGATTACGATGTGAATGTGAATTGTTTGGATGGTGACGTTCGTTCTCGGTTCGAGATCGTTCCCTTCAATGGTGCGAACTGGGAGGAAAATGTTGCTAATCTGCGATCGGATTTGAGCAGCTAAATGGAACTGTGCCATTGTAGTACTCTGTCAACTTTGAAATGAGAAATAAGTTTAGGCGGGGGGACTCGGAGATGGGGAGACGGGGAGACAATCTATTCCTCAAAACTAAATTGACAGAGTAGTAGGGAAGACAGAACGTAACACTGACTCTTTCCCAGTTCTCAGATGTGGGTGGGTTATCGCCCGTTCGATCCAGTGCCTTGTTGCATTTTCTGTCGGCGTTCGCTTGCTTTTCCCAAAACCCCCACTGCGAGTACCCCCAGAATTGATACCGGTTCGGGAACGGATGTCGGTTCGTGCAGAGCGTTCAAAGCTGCCGTCGCGATAATTTCGTGGGTGGCAGTGGTGGGATGAATGGCATCCCAGAAGAAGTGCTCGTCGGGATTATTGCACACCACTAAGGGCACGACACTGACCAAGCAAGACTCGGTAACATTGCTAAAACCGAATGAAGCTGGGTTGGTCACCACGTCATTAAAGATCGAATTCACGTCTAAGAGCGTCAGCTCGACTTCCGAACCGAGGGGTGGGTCTAAATTGTTGACAGTATCGAGCAAACTGGCATTGTGGGCTTGGGTCAGGGCGTTCAATCCGGCAGAGCCGACCGGATCGCCGTTCGTTAAGGGCAGCAAACCCAGAGAAGGTAGGTTAGCCACGAGAATATTTTGTGCGCCCACTCCAGCCAGGGTGGAAATCGCCATTTCTAAGTTACTCACCGGACCGCTGGCATCGGTGACGTTATTAAAAAGGTAATCGTTCGCCCCCGCCCAAATTGTATACAGCGCATCGGGGTCGGCACTGCTCCCAGTGGCTTGCAAACCCGCAATAAAACCGTTCACTTGTCCTAAAACCCCAGGAACGGGTACTTGAACTGGGGGATCGCTCACCATAAACAGGGCTTCTACAGCCGTAGTCGCACCACCAGTGGCGAAATTAGTGCTTGGGTTGGGGGTTAATCCCAAATCCGATGCGAGCAATTCAACCCAAATTGGACCGTTGGAAAAACGCCCGTTAAAGTAGGGCGGACTGGGGGGAATAAGCCCACCGGTGCCGGTAAAGGCATTACCCGTATCCGACAAACTATCACCAAACACGTAAATCTCGCTAAAGAGGTCGGCCGCCGTTGCCACGGAGGGATAGGCAAAGGCGGACAAGACAACGCTTGCCGTCAGCAGATAATTTTTCATCATCGACTCCTGAGTTGTTTGAAGTTGAAAACATCTATACTTACAAATTTCTAAGTGTAAATACGTAAGTATATTTGTACGTGTTTTTTTTTAGAATTACAAGAGTTCGAGGAAAATCTGAGTATAAATTTACACGATCTTTAAAAAACAAGATCGGCTAAGTAATGCGCTCGCTGTGGGAGTGCGTGAGGTCAATTCAATCGTCACGTTTTCTCAATTCATTAGAATTTGAGTCGTCAGTACTCAGCCATCAGAATTCAGCTTTCAGTAATCGAGGGCGAGAGCTGTATCGCTTCGGTATTTTGGCAACAAGCAATGACGATCGAAAACATCGAGGAATACTGCAAGATGATTCGTTTTTTCGGGTGAACTGATGGTCGCTCGCTAATATCTGAATCCTGACGTTGAGTCAATCAAAAAAAATACGATCGATCTAGTGAAATGGCGACGAATCCGATCGACCTTAATCTGATGACTTGGAAATTTTAAAATGAAGGCAGCATTCCAGAAAAAATTCTCAAAAAATTGAGATGTATCGAGAGATTTTTAATTAAAACGATCGCTCTCGTCAAATCGAAATTACGATATCTGTTTTTTTGTATGGGAGATCGAGATCGTGTTACGATTACTGCAAAATATAAACTTTTATATCTATTTAAAGTATTCAGGGTGCTTTCCCCATGAACGATTCCACCTCGATCGATCGCATTAGCGTTGAAGAACTCGCCGTTCGGCTGGCATCGGAACCGAACCCCTCGCGACAGCTCATCGACGTGCGCGAACCTCACGAAGTCGAAATCGCGGCTCTGGAGGGATTTGAGAATTTGCCCCTAAGCGAAGCCGAGCGATGGGCCCCCACTATTGGCGAGCGCTTCGATCCCAACGCCGAAACCCTCGTTCTGTGCCATCACGGAATGCGATCGGCTCAAATGTGTCACTGGCTGGCGAGTCAGGGGTTCACCAACGTCTACAACATTGAAGGGGGTATCGATGCCTATTCGATCGTTGTCGATCGTTCGGTACCGCGTTATTAATGTGCCCAGAGGGGAAAGGGAGCTTCGGAAGCGAGGGGAGGACACGGGAGCTTCGGAAATGGGGGAAGAAACGGGAGCAAGATGCTCCCACTGTTGACTTTTCCGAAACGCCCGAAGCCCCCGAAGCTGCCCAAGCCTACGCCAATCTGGCAAAATTAGCGCTGCATATGCCGCTCGAGCAGTTCCTTCGCCCGAGGTTTGTAAATCAGGTAGAAGAGCGCTTCGATATAGCGCAGTAAATCTTCCCGATTTTCCTTCGACGAGTAGTTCCAGAATCCGTAAATCTTCGCCATCGACAGCAGGCGCGACGTATGGATTTTCCAGGTATAGGTACTGTAAACCCGCTCGATTCCCGCTTTAGAAATGTGATGCCAGTAATCGGGATTTTTCTCGCACTCGCTAACAAATTCGATCAGTTTCGCGGCGGTTTCTTCTAAGTTCGTCGGGTTGATATAGAATCCATTCATCCGATCTTGAATAATTTCGAGCGGGCCGCCAAACTGAGTGCCGAAAGTGGGTAGCCCCGAAATCATCGCTTCGAGAATCGTTAAACCAAACGCCTCAAATAAGGCAGGCTGGACGAAAATCCCTTGGCGATCGGCAATGACGCGGTAGATTTCCCCAGAGTCGTCTTTGGGCAGGCGAATTCCCAACCAGCGAATCTTGCCATACAAATTGTACTGTTCGATCAGCTGGTACAGCTTCTGAATTTCGCTGACCTCTTCAGGATCGGAGGAGTCTTCCGTCCGCAGTTTTCCGGCGACTAAAATCAGATTGCAGTGCTGCTGCAACTCTTCCGAACGGCCGAAACATTCCACCAGTCCCGTCAAATTTTTAATGCGATCGAGACGTGCCATGGAAAAAATCGGTCGCTTGGTGGGGTCTTCGAGTTTGCCGTAGGCTTGTTCGGCATCTTCGAGGTGGAACAACAAATCCTCGAGGCGATCGCGATTGAAAGAAACCCGATCTTCGCTGCGAGTATAGGGGAAATAAACGCTTTCGTTCACCCCAGGGGGAACCACGTTAAATTTGGGAGAGAACAATTCGACACCGTTAAACACGTGGTACAGATCCGGCATCGTGAAGCATTGCAGGGACTCGTACTGACCGACGCTATCGGGTTTCCCGGCAATTTCTTGGTAAGTGCTGCTGATAATGCAATTAGCCGCATTCACCGCAATCAAATCCGCCGTAAACTGGAGTGAGAAGTGATACTGCTCTTCTAAGTCTTGCCAGTAAAGGTTGCTAAACAGATACTTCGACTTTTCGATAGCGTGGGCGACGTTAAACTGAGTCACGTTTAAGCGGCGAGAGAGCAAAAACGCCACCAAGTTACCATCGGAATAGTTCCCCACGATCAGATCGGGGTTACCTTGAAATTCAGCAACGAGTTCTTTTTCTGCGTCGATGGCGTAGGTTTCCAAATAGGGCCAGATTTCAAATCGCGAAATCCAGTTTTGGGTCATCTTGGGGTTGAATTCCCGGAAGGGAACCCGCAAAATCCAAGCATCGTCGGTTCCCCACACCTTTTCGAGGCGTTCGTTACAGCGGGTTCCGTCGGCATTGGGAATCAGGCGCGACAGGATGATCACTTTCGGGTGAACGCCGAGTACGTCGAGTCCGGCGAGGTTGAGATCTTCTTGCAAGCGTTTTTCTAAACTGCGGGCTTGATCGAGGACGTACACCACCTGTCCGCCAGTATCGGGTCGTCCGAGAACCCCCTCTTGTCCGAACCAACCGTGAACCGACACCAATACGATGCGGAAAATCATCGGGATTCGGGAAATAAAGTCTTCGAGAACGGCATCGTCAGGAGAATCGAGCAGTTCGTCGAGAACTTCGAGGGTTTCGCCCACTCGTTTGGCGGTATTTCCCCAACCGGGTTCAAAGCCCAAATCTTGGAACTCAAACCGAAATTTGCTGAAGGGTTCTTCAGGGGGACGGTTGCTGACAAAAGAGAGGGCACTTTTAACCCGATCGGAAAGTTGACGCCAGCTATCGATGCGTTCGTTGATGAGCAGTTTCATCCCTTTATAAGAATGAATGCTCAGAAACTGAAACAGGGCTTTTTGCCAGCGCAGGGGGTCTTGGAACAGTTTGCTCGAAAGATAGCGGTTGAGGAACTGAACCCCTTTCCCGATATTTTTGGAGTCGCGAATAATGGGAGAGTAATCGTAAAAAGGACCGAAATCTAGCTCGAAAACATCGCCTTCTTGAGGATGGTAATGGTTGACGAACCGATCGCGCGTATCTAACAAATCTTGAACGGACATCGATTGGACGTTGAGATCGTTCCAAATCCGAAAGGTTTCTTGAGAGGCGATTTTCGGTCGGACGATGAGACAAATACTTTCATCTTCAACGATCGCTTCTTGGGTATAGTAAATTAGCTTACCCAGATGAGACGTACGTGCAAAGTTCTCGGGCTTTTCGCGATTCTGGCAATATTCGGAAAAAGCTCGTTCGAGATCGTTGCGCAATAAATATCGATTTCCTTCAGCACGAAGTTCGCTGATAAATTGCCGCAAATCGCTTTTTTCATCGCTGTTGAGGACGGATTGAATTAGATTTGCCATTGCCACTCCTTCGATAAAAAATATTGAGGTTTCAAGCAAATAAGATGAGAAACTCAGCCCAAAATATTTAGCCAAGTGACGTTCGATCGAACCAGCTGTAAGAGAGAGTGTGACTCGATGGTGGGTGAGATCGCGACTCCACATCCGAGACCCGTCAATCGAGGGATCGAAGGGCTTTTGCGTTCGTCAGTCCACCACTGTCTCGATCGAATCGAAACCAGCACCCCATCCAACTATTCGGGATGGAATCCATTTAAGATTTTTCCAGCAGAAACATCCCAGCATCGATCTCAAGTGATTCAGCACAAATTTTTTTGGTTCTGGGTTTGCACTCTATCTTTTCAAGATTTACCCGTTGCGATCGCAAAAATTAATAACGTTGGGTGTAACTTTTTCCGAGATGTTGAATTTACGTGGTTTTAGCGACTCAGAATTGAAACGATTCAGTCAATCTGTACGAAAAGTCAAGGGGTCAGACTTGAAGTTACACGTTACGTTAATTGGAATTGGATTTTGGGAAAATTCTCGATCGGATCTTGAGAGCGATTGTTGGGGTTAACGATTTGGTCAGTCTATCAATGAGTAGATATTAAGTATGTATCTACTGCCCGCTCTTCATATTACCGAATCTTGGTTCTCAACTTGTCAATATTTGGTTATTTTTTATTTGATTTTTGTCTCGTTCTTGGAACGGTAGGTAACAAATTTATACAATTAGAAACGCTAGGGCGATCGCGCAAATGAATTGAGGACGAAGAACGAAACTGAAGATCTTATTCCGTAATAATACGGCAAATACAATAGAAGACGATGATTTTTTTACAAATCTTAAATCATTATTATGCGTATAAATATTGATGGTTGTGAAATTCAGACAGAAGTCTCGGTGAAAATGCTCAGAGTCTCGATAAAAATACTGAAGCCAATCCAGCGGCAACTGTCTTAAATATTTACAATTCAAACCAGTTACGTGGAATAACTCAGTATAAATACTTGTTTTCTCAATCGTTTAGCAGTGCGATCGCTTCAGAACTGGATCTTCAAAGCTATAGCAGTTCGCGCTGGTGTAATTACAAATTTTCAGTTATGGGGAACGGGGAATGGAAAAAACCTATGCGCGCGATCGTGTAAGTAAACCACAAGAAGCGCTATAAATATATTGGAGTTTAGATAAATTTAACGACTCAAACTGCAAAACCCTTATCCTGAGACGATTTGAGAGTTGTAAAATTCGGTGTCCGATCGATTTCCCAAAAATCTTACTGCATCGCCGGTTGTAGCCTTCTCAATCGAGATTTTGTCTAAACTCCAGTAAATATAGCCACGCGCTCCAGGACTTAGGACAGTCGATTTGGGGAGGTAATGGCTGTAGGGGTCTTAGCGCTAGCCATGCCGTTTCGCTTGCGCCACATGAAATGCGTAGCGTCTGGTGAAGGAGAAGGCTATAGGGCCGCATTCCCCCTAGGAAATTTTTGACAACTAAACCTGAATCTTTATCGTCAGCGCCTGCTATGCGCGCGAGCTATACACACCAAGCCAAGTCTTTTAGCTCTCGCCACCTTGAATCTCGAGGTTGAATGTATATTCCAGATGCGATCGTTATTTCAATCTCTTGTGTCGCTCTCCGATTAGACATGTGGAGCCAAAGAGGGAACAGGGGTAGAGAATTGATAGTTTCAAAGGAAAAATTGCATTCAAGTTTCATTTTTCCCCAATATCTATTTCAAGTTGGCAGCGCTATCAATAGTACTTCCTCGTATAGACTTATATATATAGTGTTTAAAAAATGACTTTTATAGCGGTTTGCGCCAAATATTGACCCCATACAGAATTTGCCGGAAAAATGTGAACAGCGTGCCGGGATTGCAACCTGGGGTCTACCTTTGTGAAAACCGCTGTAATGTTAAACTTTCTCGATTGAGATATCTAATCGCTCAGGGAATTTAAGCGAATTCTGAGGGAGCGATCGCATCCTCACCGCGAGAATTTTCAACGTTGACCATTCCTGCAAGTTCCTGGCAAATCGCCATAAAATCAGCGAGAGTCGGCGCTAAATTCTCTGCATCAAACAGGGGAACGTGAACGAAAAGACATGGGGTGGATAAGTGTCGCCGCTCTAAGTATTCCAAGACACTGTAGTACAGGTAATTGCAAACAAAGTCCCCCGCATCGTTGCTAATGGTTGTCACCGTGAGTTTAGCAACCAGCTTCTCGAGATTCACCGTTGTCGGTAAAGTATCTTTTCCTCGAGTTGCTTGAGATTCCACGGTCAGTTGCGATCGCTTCTCGGCCATACCGCAACTAATAATGGCCGTGGGTTGCAGCGTTTCAATTTCAGCCAGAACGCGAGCGCTTGCCAGTTGATTTTCCACCGGGAGTTTTCGCAACAGAGTACAGTTGGGAGGAAAAGATTCGAGTCTGGAAACCTCCCCTAAGAGATCGTCAGAGGTATTAGATGTTTGATGGGGTAGCCAAGTCTCGAAAGAAGTCAGTAAAAGTTTGGGATGCACGGTGACTCCAGAACGCTATATTTTGGATGGCTCTAGTCAGATGAGCGATCGCGCTCTCTCCATGTTCAATGGAGGAATCAGAGTCAGAGCATTTGGCTCCCGTTGCGATGGAAACCAGGTCTCACCACGCCGATTGGGTTCTCGCGATTGAAACAGGGCATCGTCACCCCGAGACTCGCCTGGAGTCCCCCTCCATTCAAACTTGACAGAGTCATCGATCGACCATTAGACTGCCAGTTTGATGGCAGGAAGATTCGGTCATGGCAATCATAGCAGTCGTAGACTACGATATGGGCAATTTGCACTCGGCGTGCAAGGGGCTAGAGAATGCGGGGGCAACTCCAAAAATCACCGATTCTCCCCAGGAAATCCATCGCGCCGATGCCGTTGTTTTACCGGGAGTCGGCGCATTCGATCCGGCAGTACAACACCTGCGCTCCCGAAATCTCGTCGAACCCATCAAAGAGGCGATTGCCAGCGGTAAGCCTTTTTTAGGGATTTGTCTGGGACTGCACATTCTCTTCGACGGTAGTGAAGAAGGCAAAGAAGCGGGTTTGGGGATCGTTCCGGGAAAGGTGCGCCGATTCGCTCCCGAACCGGGTTTGACGATTCCCCACATGGGTTGGAATACCCTCGAATTCACCCAACCCAATCTCCCCCTGTGGCAGCAGTTATCGAATCCGGCGTGGGTGTATTTCGTCCACTCCTACTACGTCGATCCGATCGACTCCGATGTGCGGGCTGCGACAATAACCCACGGAACCCAAACGGTGACGGCCGCCATCGCCCGCGAGAATCTGATGGCAGTGCAGTTTCACCCGGAAAAGTCTTCGACTGCCGGGTTGCAAATTTTAGCGAATTTTGTTGCATCGCTTTAGGTGCGATGGGAGTTTTTTCGAGGGGAGTATTGACAAAATATATATTTTATGTATTTAAATCTCGCTCGCAGTATCGGAGGTATCTTCGATGGCGATCGTCACCACAGTGATATTATCTCGTCCCCCTTCTTGCTTTGCTGCCTTCACGAGGGTCGAAACGGCCTCTTGAGAGGAGGAGACCGATTGTAGGTAATCGGAAATTACCTCGTCGGTTAATTCTTCCGTCAACCCATCGCTACACAGCAGCAATCGATCGCCCGGTTGGACATCCACGGCATCCACCTCGATCGCCCCTAAATCAGCTCGTCCCAGACACTGAGACAGGACGTGCCGCCACGGATGCATCCGTGCGTCTTCTTCAGAGAGAGCACCGGCTTTCACCGCCTGAGCGACCCAGGTATCATCTTCGCTCATCTGTTCCAACTTATCCTGACGCAAGCGATAGATTCTCGAATCTCCCAGGTTACCGTACCAGCTTGCCTCACTCATCGAACCGGTGACTTCGTCTTCCTGAGATCGGAAAATCACCGCCACGGCGGTCGTTCCCATATCCGCATTATCGGGATGAACCTGTTGGTCGTCGAGAATGGCTTGATTGGCCAGTAAAAACGCATTTTCGAGCAAAATGGGAGACGGCTCGGCCGAATCCCATTTTTCGCTAAGATACTTCTGAATGGCGTCCTTGGCAATCCGGCTGGCTTCTTGTCCGGCGGCATGACCGCCCATCCCATCGGCAACGATAAAAAATCGTCCCTCCGGATCGATATAGTAAGCATCCTGATTGACGGTGCGGACGAGTCCCGTATCCGTTAGACCTGCAAACTCAGCATTCATAGCATCTAGCATGAAAATTTAAAACGTGCGATCGTATCGATTGAGGCGCATCAGCAATCGAATTAAAGCGACCCCAAAGATTCCTGCTACTATACCAAACAGCAGTGCGACCCACCCCATCTGATTAACCAATAATATGGTAGCCGATATGGTGAAAGTACTCACGAGCAGAGCGTAGGTCGTGCCCACCTGCATCCCGATCGAACGGCGCAGCAAGCGATCGGTCTCCGAAGAGCGCACCCGCACTCGAATATCCCCCCGTTCGAGTTTGTCGAGGGTATCTTCGATCCGGCGCGGCAATCCCAATGCCGTGGTACTCACCTGGGCGGCTTGGCGGCTCAGCTCGCCGAAGATTCCATTGCCATTGACGTCCGTTACATTAGCCATAATATCTAACGCAAAGGGTTTTGCGACTTCCATAAAATTGAACTCGGGATCCAAGCCTTTCCCCACCCCTTCGATGGTGGAAAACGCTCGCATGACGAAGGTAAAGGTGGCCGGAAAGCGGAAGGGTTGGTCGTAGGCAATATCGTAGAGATCGTCGCTAATTTCGGCGACGGACTTTTCCTCGAAAGGTTGGTCCATTACCCGATCGAGAACGTATTGAATCGCCCGTCGCACCGGGGCTAAATCCTTCGTCGGCGCGATCGCCCCCAGCTCGATTAACGCGGCAATGGTGCGATCGGCATCTTTCTGAGCGATGCCGAAAAACACATCCATCAACCCTTCGCGCACCTTGGCGGTGATTTCCCCCATCATGCCGAAATCGTAGAAAATCAGCTCCCCTTCTGGGGTCACTGCCAAATTCCCCGGATGGGGGTCGGCATGGAAAAAGCCGTAATTGAGGAGTTGTTGCAAATAGGTCGTCGCCCCCAGTTGAGCGATTTCCTTGCGATCGAGTCCGGCCGCTTCGAGGGCTTCGTAGTTACTGATTTTAATCCCCGGAACGTATTCGAGGGTCAGCACCCGCGATGAGGTGTAGCGCCAGTAAATCCGGGGCACCTTCACCCAACTCACCTCGCGAAAATTGCGGCGGAATAAATCGGCGTTGCGACCTTCGTTGAGATAATCAATTTCCAGGTAGAGAATTCGGCAGCATTCGTCGTAAATGCCCATCCAGTCTCGACCCCGACCCCAGTTGGGATGATTTTGAAAATATCGAGCAATCCCTTTAAGAATCGCCAAATCGATATTAAACAATCGCCGCAGACCTCGGCGCTGCACTTTAACGACGATTTCCTCCCCCGAGTGGAGTTTGGCTTTGTGAACCTGACCCAAACTCGCGGCTGCCAGGGGCAGGGGATCGAAGTGACGATAGAGTTCGTCTACCCCCTTGCCGAAATCCTCCTCGATAATCGCGGCGGCTTCCTCGTAGCTAAAAGCAGGCACGCGATCTTGGAGTTTGGTGAGTTCTTCGACGTACTCGGCTGGAAACAGGTCGGCACGGGTGGAAAAAAGTTGACCCAGCTTAATAAACGTCGGACCCAGATCCAAAAATGTTTCTCGAATCCAAATCGCCTGTCGGCGTTGTCGGGCTTTTTTCTTCTCTTCGGTAAATCCTCCGACATAAGTCCAAGCTCGTTTATCTCGCCACTGTTCCCAAAGAAATCGGGACACGAACGCCCAAATTTCAATGCGACGTCGCCCGCGAGAATAGTTCTTGCGGTTCCAGCGATAGGACTTAGCCGTGGGGTAGGCTTCTGGTGGTTTAGACCCAATGCGCGCGAGACGGGAGCGCTCTACAGGTACAGATTTCACTGCAGATTTGACAGCGTAAGGGGTCTGGGCGATCGATTCATCCTGAAGTGCAGACACTCGAATTCCTAGGCTTTGGGTTGAACGGGGGCAGAAAAAGTCAATGAGTTAGTCGCAATCGCGCAGATTAAGCCGCACGGCTGCGGTAGCGCTGCAACTCGGTTCTGAGCTGAGCGATTTCCGCTCGCAAGTCGTCGATGGTCGCTTGCAAATCGAGATCTGACGAACTCGATAGATCGATGGAGATCGTGCTGCGATTCTCCATTGCCGCTTCTTCGGCGAGTTTAGCTCGCGACATCACCTCTTCGGTAAATTGACGCAGTTGTTCTCGTTGCTCGGCATCAAATTTACCAAGTTCGCTCAAACCATTGGTAAGAACTTTCTCGAAGGATTCACCGATACTTTCTGCTAGAACTCGACCCACAAAAAAGGAACGAACTAGAGAGTTACTCATGACGTTGCTGAATATTACGCTTCCGTTACAAATTATAACGTGCTAAATTCCCTCTCGATCCCTGGGTTCGGGGACGCGCGTCGAGGTCTTCAGTCCAAATCAGCAAGGGGCGATCGCTCCGGACCGGCTGCGGGAGTCGGGGAGCACGATCGATTTTCCCCTTCCCCCGAACCGCGACACATACGGCAGAACCGCTTCATCGTTCGCCAATACACCCTAAATGTGACCTACCGTGCCCCCAGATGACTTGCTAGATTTTTCCACCGGAAGCCGATCGAACTTAGAATCGGACAAATCCAGGGGAGCGGGAGATTCGATCGTGCCGGTTTGGGTTTTCACCGGGATATCCCAAGCGGGACTGGGAGCTTCCACCGCCCTCGACGGCAGCTCGGCTTCCGAGAGGGAGGATTGGGAGGATTCGATAAAGGTTTTTTGGGGAATCACCGCTTCCGGTTCGGGCGCGTACCCATCGTAGGCGGGTTGTTCCCATTCTCCCTGGGTTTCCCGATCGCTTTCGTATCGTTCGTAACGCTCGTAGGTGGGTTCTTGGTAATAGGATGCCGGTTCCGAGGAGTTGGAATATTCTCCATAGTCCGCAGGGTCGTCCGACGAATAGTCCGCCGGTCCATCCCAGGAATACCGTTCCGGTTCCGAGGGCGTGGCTTCCTCGACGAAATCCGGTTCTCGACCGGCGTCCTCTGTGCGAACGTGGGGTCGAAAACCTCGTCCGGGTAAAGATTTCCCAAGTTCGGGGCGATCGCTTTCGGTACGACTTGCCGCATTCGACTGCATCGAGAAGACGTAACTGGCACCACCGATTCCCGAAATCAGAGAGGTCGTGGCAAATAGAGCGGGTATCCAGGGACGCAAACCCGGTCGCCAGGTTTCTTGAATTTCGCTCTCGTCGGTGGCCTCGGAACTCGTCGTTCGATCGGCAACAACCGGTTGTGGGACTTCTGGTCTTTTCGCCGCCTTCGTCGCTTTCTTGGTTTTCCCGTCGATGGCTTGTTTGGAGAGCGAACCCTCTTCCACAGCCGGCGTGACGACCATTTCTCGGACGGCTGTCGATTCTCGAGGCAGCAGTTTTAACCAGGCTTCGATGGTGGGAACGCGCCGCTCGACATCGAGTTCTAAGCCGTCGAGGATTGCCCCCTCGATTTCCGAGCCGATGTCCTTTTGAAACTGCTTCGGATTCGGCAAGGGAATGCGATCTCGCAGGGGAGCCGTCACCGGAGCCTGTCCGGTAATCAGATGGTAGAGGGTCGCCGCCAGGGCGTATACGTCGGTAGCCGGCGTCCGCTTGCCTTGGGGATCGTACTGTTCTAGGGGCGCGTATCCCGCCGAGAGCAATCCGGCATGGGTTTGAGCGGCTCCCACGGTAAATCCTTGAGCGATGCCGAAGTCGATGGGAATCACGCGATGCCGACCGGAGCGGCGAATAATATTGTCGGGTTTAATATCGAGATGGAGGACGTTGTTGCGGTGTAAAACCCCCAGAGCGGCTCCCACCTGTCGAATGTAGTATAGAGCTAGAGGGATGGGTAATGGCTGACCTGCTCTCATCACCTGTGCCAGCGTCGGACCGGGAATGTAGTCCATCACAGCGAACACTTGACCGCGTTCGTAAAATAGGTCGAGAACCCGTGCCAAGTTAGCATGCTGGCATTGGGCGATCCGCTGAATTTGTTGGATAAAGCGTTGCTGAAATCGATCGAAATCAGCGTAGTGGCGCAAGCTTTCACTGAGGGTCTTAATGACCACGGGCTGCTCTAGATTGGCATGAACGGCCCGGTAGGTGGTACCGAAGTACCCCTGACCTAGGGTCGCACCGATGGCGTACTTGCCATTCTGAAGAACAGTTCCAGCCGTTAGGTTCATCTAAAAAACTCCGGGAGTTTGAAATCCTCGAACGTCTGGGTTCGGGATGTAAACAACGGGCGCGATGTGAATCGCCTCCTTGGAGGTCTGTTTTTGAGCGCGAACGCGCCGAGAACTGACCGAAAACTCGTTTTGGTCCCTGCGGACTGTCTCCTCGGGCAACCCAGATTCGAGTATCCGATGAGACCGAACTTTGGCATTCAAGCTGGCACGGGTCTAGACTCTCCCAGTCTTCCGTTCGGCCTGGCAGACACCTTGAGTACTCAGACGAGCAATCTAGTGCAACGCGGCAGAAAGAACTACCCAGCTTTCAACCGGTGAAAGTTATACACAGTAAGCATTTTAAATTTTTAGTTTTGCATTTTTAATTCTGCGTAGCAACACTAGGCTTTGACTTGATCGAGGACCCTCTCTTTATTTCTCAAACATTCCATCGGGAGATCGGAAATTTTTTGAGAACTTCAGTCAAAGGAATTTGTTTATATCCTAATCCCCGATCGACACTTTTTGGGTTCGGGCGATCGCATTCTCTTAAATTTCCGAGATTTTACTGAGTGTCATCCGAGTCGAAAAAGATTCCGCTACGATATATGGATATCGAGCGTAATATATGGATTTCGATGTTCGCAACTCGATGACTGACATCGTTCGATGTTCGTCTTCTACCTCAACTTTCCCATCCGAAATTGCCCCCTTGATGGTACGGTATCCCGAGCCAACCGATGGGGAATTCACGTTAAATTCCAACATCCCATGACAAATACCACACGAGCAATTGAAACCTTAGCGGCTGAAATTGGCGATCGCATCTATATGGATATCGCGAAATGGCATCTTTATCTCGAAAATGCCAAGCTGCACCAAACCCTTGCCGAGCAGTTATATCCCCTATTAGAAGGGAATTCTGTGGAGTCAAATCGCGTATTAGAAGTCTTACAAAGTATTCCCATTTCTTTGGGCGGGGGCAAGCGCGATCTTCCCCTGCTGGATTTACTTCCCTCACGATGCCAAACCGAATTAATGGACATCTTAGAAGATTTCCAACGTCAGATGTAATGGATGCCCCAGATACGCAGCCAAAAGGATACACGAAGATCTTGAAGGGCTTTAAGCGTTTTCCTAAACGCCCGGACGGACGGGTTCGCCACCGACCCCTCCCATGGCTGAGATTCTCGATTTCGGGTTGTTTAGCGAGTGCTCTATTTCTGAGCCATGCCCCAAATCTTGGAACATTTCCTCCGTTTTTGAGTCTCCGGTTTGAAGAAATGCTCGATCGACCCTCTGGGGTTGCGAGATCTTCAATCGATGAGTTGTTTCCATCCTCGACGCCTCCCCACGTCCTTGCGTTCACCGCCTCCTCACCTCCGAGCCTCCGAGAGTCTGTCCGAGGAACGACGATCGCTGCATCTGTAACCGAAGCCTCCGATGCCCCCCAAGCCTCCGATGCCCCACCACCCATGTTCGATGCGATCGCCACTTACAGCACCACCCTCGTAACGAGTGGCGATCCCGTCGATATTTACTATCCCGATCCCGCGACCTCGGACAGCACATCTCATGCTTTTCCCATTGCCCTGTTTCTCCAGGGAGCGAATGTGGATAAAGCCTACTACGCCCAATACGCCAAGGCTGTTGCTCGGTACGGGTTTATCGTTGTCGTACCCAACCATCGCACCTCGATTCTCGGTCGTGCCGCCCTGTTCGCTCAGGTGACCCAAGTTCCTGAAGCCCTAGCTAGTCTGAGAATGGCGAGCGATCGCGCGCCGTTTGCCGAGATGATGGACGCCGACAAACTCGTTTTGCTCGGTCACTCTCACGGCGGGATGATGGGTCTAGATGCCATTCGCGGTGCCTGCGACATTCCTTTTTGCGTCGGCGATTACAGCATTCCCGAAGAACTGGTCGCCGCCGCATTCTTCGGGACGTTTTTGTGGGAAGATGGCGAGTATCTTTCGATCGATAATGGTGACGTTCCCATCGCCTTGATTGCAGGCACTCGAGATAGTTTGATTACCCCTCAAGAAACCCTCGGAACCTACAAGAAAATCTACAATCCCCCCAAGATTTTTGCTTTGGTCAAGGGAAGCAATCATTACGGGATTACGGATGTGGATAATCCACCGGGTTCGCCCCAAGAACCGAATCGACAAACCCTCGATCGAAGTACTGGGATTGAGACCATTGCCCGTTGGAGCGCTCTGTTTTTACGAGCTCACGCTCTGGGAGATCGAGCCGCATTCGATTATATTTACAACACCAAAAACAACCAAGATACCAACGTTAAGGTCGTCAGTCAACCTTGAAAAATGCCAACTCTACTGCCCGGACAAAAACCGCGAAATTGGTTGGGAAATGGAACTCTTAGATGTAGACTATCTAAGAGCGAGCCGGCAAAAATTTAAGCGTCTTTGTGCCTAAGTATTTGTTTGGTAATCAAGTCCAATTCATCCGGATCGAATGACTTCCGAAAAGACCCCAACCCAGCCTTCAATTGGCTTGTTTACGGCAATTTGTCTGGTGGTGGCCAACATGGTCGGCACTGGTGTTTTCACAAGTTTGGGCTTCCAAGCGATCGATATCCAATCGGGTTTTTCGTTATTAATGTTGTGGATCGTGGGCGGGGTGTTTGCCCTGTGCGGCGCTTTATCTTACGGAGAACTGGGTGCGGCGATGCCCCGTTCGGGGGGAGAATATCACTACCTCACCAAGATTTACCATCCCGCCATCGGTTTCCTATCTGGATGGGTGTCGGTGACGGTGGGGTTTGCAGCGCCAATTGCCCTGGCAGCCATGGCTTTGGGAACCTATGCCGCCAGCGTCTTTCCCGGCTTGTCTCCTTTGGCGATTGCCGTCGTCGTCGTCATTGGCGTTTCTTTGATTCACACGCGCGATCTCAAATTCGGCAGTTCTTTTCAAGATATTGCCACGGTGGGAAAAGTCTCGCTGATTGTAATTTTAATCGTTTGCGGTTTTGCCCTGGCTCAACCTCAAGATATTAGTTTTCTCCCATCGATCGAAGATACGGGCTTGATTTTTAGCTCTCCGTTTGCCATTTCTTTGGTCTACGTCACCTATTCCTATTCCGGTTGGAACGCTGCGATTTATCTGGCAAGCGAAGTTAAAGAACCGGAAAAAAACGTGCCGCGCGCCCTATTTATCGGTACGGCGGCGGTGATGGTTTTATACGTTCTGATTAACTTTATTTTTCTGTATACTACGCCTATCGATCGATTAGCTGGAGAGTTGGAAGTCGGATATATTGCCGCCGAGTCTATTTTTGGTACCTCCGGGGCAAAAATTATGGGAATGCTGATTTCTTTCGGCTTAATTTCTTCGATTAGTTCGATGGTTTTAGCCGGACCGAGGGTGACTCAGGTCATCGGGGAAGATATGCCGGTGTTCCAGATTTTAGCTAAGAAAAATCGTAATGGCGTTCCCTACTATGCGATTTTGCTGCAGTTATCGATCGTGCTCGTTTTGTTAATCACCTCTTCCTTTGAAGCGGTGTTAACTTATCTGAGCTTTACCCTAACGCTTTCCTCATTTCTTACTGTTTTGGGTGTATTCATCTACCGATTCAGGTATCCCGAGGTTCCCAGACCTTACAAGACCTGGGGATATCCGATCGTCCCGATTATTTTCCTCGCCATTAGCCTGTGGATTCTGGTTTTTATTTTTAAAGATAAACCTGGGGAATCCCTGGCTGGCTTGGGAACGCTAGCCCTTGGACTGCCGATTTACTTTCTGGCGGTCAAAAATAAAGTCATTTCTTCAGATACTTGAGACCCAAGTATTTTTTTGATGTTGAGAATACTCCCTTCTGTCATGAAAAAGTTTTTCTTCGTTTTACTGGCAACGGTTTTACTCCCCATCGGACTATCGTCCTGTGCGAGCGAGACGCCGGGAAATGGAGCGTCAGAAGCCACCTCTGGCAATAGCCCAACCCAAGAGTCTGGGACATCTGAAGGGGGTAACGCTTCCACCTCCGAAGGGGCTTCGACCTCTCAAACCACCGCATCTAAACCCTCCGCGAACGATTTCGACCCAGAACGAGCTGCCCTGCTCACGGATTCATCTCGGTTCTTGGCGGGTTTAGACGTTGATGAAAATAGCCCCATCGCCCCCTTGCAAGATAGCGGTGCCTGGCTCGATCATGCCAATTTTCTCAACGGTGCCTGGTCGACCTTAGAAAGCCAACAGATTTCTCGCGCCCGAGCCTGGGGAGCGGAAGAACTTCAGGCTATCAACCAAACCGCGCCGCAAATTTTTTACCCCTTTAGCGGACCGGATATTTTGTACGGCTACACCTTCTTCCCCGAAGCCACCGATTACGTGATGGTGGGGTTGGAACCGGTCGGGGATATACCGGAAATTACCCCCGACACGAATATCGGGAACCGCCTGCAAGGGGTGAATCAATCCTTATATGCCATCTTGCAATATAGCTTTTTCCGCACGAAGGCGATGGCCGTCGATTTAAGTCAGAAGGGGGTATCGCCAATTCTCTTCGTCTTTTTGGCGCGCACGAACAATAACATTCTCGATGCCCAGTACGTGGGACTCGATAAAAATGCCCAACTGCAACCAATGGCCAGTCGCGACGAACTCATCGATTCCGGGTTGGTTCCGGGGGTAAAAATTTCCTTCGTGTCTGAAGGGGAATCTCAGGTCAAAACCCTCTATTACTTCTCCACGGATTTATCCAATACCGGCTTGGAAGGCACTCCTGAATTTATCGAATTCGTCAAAACGCTCAATACACCAACGACTTATCTGAAGGCAGCATCCTATCTGATGCATAACGAGAGTTTCTCTACCATTCGCGACTTGATTTTGAGCCAAAGCAGCAACGTTTTGCAGGATGACTCGGGCATGCCGGTGCGATATTTCGATCCCGAACAGTGGGAGCGGCAATTTTATGGAGCCTACGTCAGTCCCATCGACCTGTTTGCCCAGCGGTATCAAGGAGATTTGCGGGAGATCTATCAAACAGACCAGAATATCAAAGGGTTGGATTTTGGTATTGGCTACAAGTTTTACAACGACTCCAATTTGATGTTGGCGACATCCAAAGAGAGAGCCGGCAATTAATCCCCACCCTTGACATAGTCTCGGCGCAATCGCTCGAGCAGTTCCGGTCGTCTGTCGTATAGGCGTTTGAGCGATCGCCGAGGCGCACGATCGAGGGCGTAACCGGTCATAATCGGTAAGGCAATGGTACTATCGGCGTAACACACCACTGAATCGGGTAACTGGTTGGGTTCGACTTTTCCCCAACTGACGGCTTCCCCCGGTGTTGCGCCGCTGAGTCCTCCGGTATCGGGACGCGCGTCCGTCACCTGGATAAAATAATCGTGTCCCCGTTCTTCTAAGCCGCACACCTCATGTAGGTGGGGTTGCGTTTGCAAGATAAAGTTTTTCGGGGAACCCCCGCCTAAAATAACCACCGCACTTTTACCGCGATCGTCCTCCCCTCTCGCTCCATAGGCGATCGCCGCCGTTTCGTTCACATCTCGATTGGGATCGATAACCAGTTGCGAACCCTGGAGTGCCACTGCCGCGACGTTCATACCAATGGAACTATCTCCAGGGGAACTGGTATAGATCGGAACGCCGCAACGATAAGCGGTTGAAAGTAACCCCGAGGCAATGCCGAAACTTTGCTCGACTTTGTTGATATATTCCCCTAAATGGTGATGAAATTCGGCGCTCGACATGGGTTTTTGAAAGACTTCCCCTTGAATGATGCTCCGCAGAAATTCATCGGTTTTGAGCAACACTTCGTATTTAAAAACGATATCGTAAATGCGAATCGTCTCGTTTTTTCGCAGTTCGATATCATCGAGAAACGGTTGGGCGGCAAACAGCTCGAAATCGAGAGAATAGTGTAAATCGTGATAAAGATTGGCTCCGGTACTGACGATCCAATCAATAAATCCTGCTTCGATGAGGGGGGAAAGTAATGAAGTGCCAAACCCAGCAGGGGTTAAAGCACCGCTCAAACTCAGTCCGACGGTGACGTCGGGTTTGAGAATTTTTGTGACCAGCAGTTGACAAATTTCTCGCAATCGCGCCCCATTGTAAGCCGTAAAATAGTTATCGACTAAGTAAGAAATTCCCTCTAAACTGGATTGAGAAGCACCTAGGGGATTGGGAACAATTTTTTGTTTCATCTTGCGTCGAAATGGTGAGGGGTCTCCCGTTTTATGTGGAGCGATCGTTAAAGTTGAAACCGAGGGTCTGTTTCGGTTTCATCACTCAATTTAGATCGATAATTGAATTCCTTGCTACTACATTTTCGTGACTCAGTAGAGGTTTAGTATAACTTAATTGACATTCTCCCCGACAGCGAAGGTGCGGGGATTCCTAAGACTCACGACTTAGGTTTCTGTTTCTTTGCACCAGCCTTGACAGATTTACTCTGCTCGGGTCTTACAGTCGCTCCACAGACTGACACGGCAAGTCCGGCCGCCAAGATATTTTTACTCGCGTTCGCGTCTCGGTCATGGTGACTTCCACAACTCGGACACTTCCATTCGCGGACACCCAGAGGCATTTTTTCTGCAATATGTCCGCAGTTAGAACACCGCTTAGAGCTGGGGAACCATCGGTCGATTTTCACTAACTCCCGACCGTACCAGTCACACTTGTATTCAAGTTGTCTGGTGAGTTCTCCCCAACTCGCGTCACTAATTGCCCGAGCGAGTTGGTGGTTTTTCACCCTTACGGGTTCGGCACTTCCTCCTCGATAGGAACCACCAAGACCGGAGTGCCTCACCATATTCTTCACTGCTAAATCCTCAACAACGATTGTTTGGTTTTCGCGCACCAGTTGAGTGGTCAGCTTGTGAAGAAAATCTGTTCTGGCGTCGGTTATTTCTTGGTAGACTTTCGCCACCTTGAGTCGGGCTTTCTCTCGATTCTTCGAGCCTTTGAGCTTACGACTCAGAGCTTTCTGCGCCCTCGATAGTTTGGCATACTTCCCTTTGAACGTAGACGGATTGGCAATCTTCGTCCCATTGCTCAATGCCACCAAGCTAGTTATCCCCAAGTCGATGCCGACCTTTTTAGACGATTTCGGCAGTGGGTCGATTTGAACGTCCACCAGCAGGCTCACCGTCCATCGACCAGCAGAAGAAAGTTTGACTGTAATGCTCGACGGAATGGCTCCAATTGGCAGGGGTCGGCTCCATCGGATGGGGAGAGGGTCGGCACATTTAGCCAGATAGACTTGACCCTTGTTGAATTTAAACGCTGACTTCGTAAATTCAGCGCTGCCACCATTGCGTTTTTTCTTGAATTTTGGGTAGCTGCAGCGACCCGCAAAGAAGTTGGTAAACGCTTTTTGGAGGTGCCGCAATCCCTGCTGAAGAGGAACGCAGCTCACTTCAGACAAGAAAGAGAGTTCCTCTTCCTTCTTCCACAGAGTCAACATTGCGGATGTTTCACCATAGCCAACTCGCTTCTGGTCTTCATACCAAGCGCTCGTGCGGTAAGCCAAGGCTCGGTTGTAGACAAGACGAGTGCAACCCATTGTTCGCCTCAACAGGTTTTCCTGTTCGGGAGTTGGGTAAAAACGATACCGGAACGCTTTTTGGCTCATTCTTACATTATAGACGGTAAAATGTGAGAAATGTGAACGCGATGGACACTTGTAAAGCCGTCCGATTCGGACGGGGTTTCAAACCCAAGAAGTATTGATGAAAGATTACCAATACGTTGAGATTGTTGAGTGCGGCGAACCCCTCGTTCCCATCCCCCCCGATCGTTTTGCCTTCGAGTCTCCTCACCCCTACGAAAAAGTCGGCGCCCCTTACGGAGACCGATCGCCCTTTTTCCTGCGTCAGGGTGTCCTCGATCGCCTAGATGCCGCTCAAACGTTCCTCCAACAGCAGCAACGCGGTTGGCGCATCCAGATTTTTGATGCCTACCGTCCGGTGGAGGTGCAGCAGTATATGGTGGACTATACCTTCGAGGAAACGGTGCGATCGCGTGGGTTATCCTCCACGGAACTGACCCCAACCCAGCGAGACGGGATTTTAGAAGACGTGTATCAATTTTGGGCCGTTCCCAGCCTCGATCCGGCATTTCCCCCACCCCACAGTACCGGGTCGGCTATCGATGTCACCTTGGTGGATGAAGAGAGTCAAGTCGTCGATATGGGGTCTCCCATTGATGAGATGTCGCCCCGTTCCTACTCGAACCATTTTGCCGCCTCTAATGATGCGATCGGTCAGCAATACCATCGCCACCGTCAATTCCTGGCCAATGCGATGACGTCAGCTGGATTTATCCAACACCCCGGCGAGTGGTGGCATTTTAGCTTTGGCGACCAAATGTGGGTTTGGCTGACGAAAAGTACGGAGGCTGCCCGTTACGGGCGCATTTTTTAACGTCAGTTCGGGATAAGTCGCGATAAAAGTATCTGGCTGGAGTGGGGTGTAGCTGACAGGTGTAGGTTGTTGACAATCTGGTAATTGCCAGTGGTGACAACAACGAGAATTCAAGGGTTCGGCGATTGCCCGCTTCCCCTGCTCAAATCCACCCATTAAAAACCTACACTTGTGAGGTGGGGTGTAGGGGGAGAAAACTCATGGTTCGAGCCGTTCAGTCATCTGAGGCTATTTCATATCGAGCAGTACCGAATTGCACAAACTGCGATCGTCATCGCTCAGATTCGGATTCGTCCGTAAATAATCCCCCAGCCACTGACAGCTTTGGACGAGCAAATCGTCAAGATCGAGATTCCAAAAAATCACCGTGCGATCGTCACTGGCCGACACGATCGCATCGCTACGGGGACTAAAGCTGACCCCCAATACCCCCGACTCGTGTCCTTGTAAGGATTTAATCAACGTGCCATCTTCGAGACTCCACAGCCGCACCGTTCCATCCCAGCTCCCGGCGGCGATAAACTTGCCAGTGCGCTCGAAACTGACACTGTTGACGCTATCGCTATTGCTGAATTCTTGCAACAACTTGCCGTTGAGATCCCAAAGCTTGACTTCGTTATCCCAGCCGGCCGAAGCAATGGTCTGACTGTCGGGACTAAAGACCGTACTGGTGACGTAAGAATTATGTCCGTTATCGTTGTGGTCTTGACTTTCAATGATTTTG
>NZ_JBRJXU010000024.1:0-12642 GCF_057467645.1 Zarconia sp. | reverse complement strand
TGTAAATATTATATAGCAAGTGTTTCACCCCCCGCAGGATTAAGCGACCGCTACATCTTAGAACGTGATATGAACAGGGACTGCTACTAGTAACATGTTACGACAATTGACCTTATCAGGCAGAGCAGAGCACATACTTACGGAACGCGGTATATCAATCACTTATAGCTCCCGTTACGTGTTACGAGTTTTAAACTCAAATTTTCCCATCGCTCTACGCCCTGAAACTCTTGATATATATAGGTTGTAGGGATTAAGATTAATCGTGTTCTGTGGACTATCGGAACGTGATACGAATATTTTATCGACCTATTCAGAACAAGTTACAATGTTTTATCGACTTTTTCGTACCGCGTTACGACCTATCAGATATTCAAATAACACGTACTTAAAATAACAGAACGTGGTACGGATTTGAGAACGCGCTCGCCATTCGACCCACCCCACAGCACATCCACGACACACCATCTCATCAGCCCCGCAAAATGCCCTCTAGAACCCACGAGAATCCCCCGTCCACACAGACAGAAACGAGGCGGATTTGGGGCGTTTAGGCGGCGATGAATCCTCCCTGACGCACCCTACCGCTGGTGCTAGCTGTAATTGTATAGCTTCGCGATCGGACACGGTTTGTACCATGGGTGTGTCTATCGATTGTCTTCTTTTATAAGACTGAGAAAAGAATGCTATTTACTAACTTTGCCGACTTACCCGGAAGCATTGAACCTCGAATCTATAACGTAGAGAAGCTACTATGATGAAAAAAACAAAAGATTTGATATCTTACGTTGACAATAAGACAGGAACTAGCGATGGGTTACTGTTTAAATTTACCAAATGAAAAATTTCTCATTTTTATGGAATCCAATAGAACAATCTTTATCTAAGTATCGTCTTGTTCGTAAATCTGTATATTTTGAGCGTCGTGGCTGGACGCATGATTTCAGCTTGCCCGATCGATATGATAGATGTAGCCATATTCTTGTCGTGATGGATGGCAATCAATGTATTGGAGGTGCAAGGCTTACTGTTAAGTCTGAGATTGGTAGTATGTTTTTGCCAACAGAAAGTGAGTGTTTTAGATTTGATGCGATTTTCCCACACCTCAATTTGCAGGATACGGAATATGCTGAAGTCTCAAGACAGGTACTTCTTCGAGAGTACAGAGGAGGAAGTACTGTTTCATTGTTGGATAGATGTATTGTTGAACGCTGTAAGCATCTTGGTGTGCCCGTTGTTTTTGCCGCTTTTCCTCTAGATAATGCTGTCAGAACTAAGAAGGCTTATTCTAAACTAATTCGACAGGTAACAATACATAAAGACATATGTATTCCATCAAGTTCGATGTATGATAATTGCCAACTCTATCTGGGTGTCTTTGAATTATGAGACTCGGAAACTCTCGTAGTATATTTCCAACCAATTTCTGTTTCTCCTCATCCCACTTACCCAACACAAACGTATTAAGCCTAAATACCGACACCACCGAGTCTCAAAAGCCTTGTAACCGCTTCTGGCTCTGGCTCTGACGCAGTTCTCAAATATTCGTCTCACCCCAAAGCGATCGCCGGAGCGGATTTCTTCATCCCGATGATTGTCTCGGTTGTGGAATGCCTCGGTTAGGCCGTGCTTGCAGTTGTGGTCGTCAATCAACCCGTGATGCTCGTCAAACCATCGGGCTACCACCTGACCGTTGCAGCCGGATAGCTGACGGACAGCAAACTTATCAAGAGACCATTTAGCTTGTCCCATCTCGTGGGCCGGGAATTGGTCGTTATGGTCTACGATTGCTCGCACCGCACGGATAATTCGTTCCTCACTCGCTCCCGTCCCTCGTCCGGGTCGCGAGAACTCACCCAAACCGAACAACTCATCGTTACCGACCCAGCGCTAGCCTGGATTATTCACCTTTGGAGATACGATCGCTATTTCTTCTCCCTGACATTTTCAGAGAGCGCCTGGTGAAAGTCCAGAGATTTTCTGCAACGACATCTATCTAGAAGCCCACTAGGCTAGTTATAGATGAGACAAAGAGGATACTCGCCATGACAACTCAAACAATTTCTACAATCTTGAACAACGCGATCGCAGCGTCCCAAGATCTCCTCACCCAATATGCTTTAGGTGGAGAGCCGAGCGGTGACTTGATGACCGCCTTTGGGCCGACCTATGACAGCGATGCGGCAGCAGACCTAATTGAACAATGGCAGACGGGAGATTATAGCGATTTCCCGGGCGTGGAGATTCTCTCCTCGGCCAGCATCAACGGTGCAAATGGTGCATATTCAGCGGACACCAACAAGATTTATATTGCTCAAGAATATCTACTGGCGAATGCGACGAATCAAAGTGCTGTTTCGGATTTGATTTTAGAAGAATACGGACATTATGTTGATGCGAGTATTAACTCTGTAGACGCTGCGGGGGATGAAGGGGCGATTTTTTCTGGATTGGTGCAAGGTGAATCTTTCACAGATAGCGAACTGCAACAGCTACAGCTAGAAAACGATAAGGCTGTTGTTACCCTTGATGGAGAAGAAATTGCGCTCGAGCAACAAGCATCGGTTACAACTTTACCAGAAGACTTTAGGTTAGAAGGAGACTTAACTAATTTACAGGTTGGGGATTTTAATGGGGATGGTCGAGATGATATCCTCCGTCAAGAAAAAGGTCGTTTCGATAATGATAATTTTAATACCGCAAATATCTTTACATCGAATGGGAATGGCACGTTTAGCAAAGTCACTTTACGAGAAGACTTCAATATTGAAGGAGACAGAACCAACCTACAGGTTGGGGATTTTAATGGGGATGGGTTCGATGATATCCTCCGTCAAGAAAAAGGTAGATCGGATAATGACAATATTGACACGACCCAAATCCTTTTTGCCGATAGTAATGGTAGATTTTTTAGTAGGAACATCGTCAATTTAGCAGAAGGCTTCAGTTTAAAAGGAGACGAAACCAACTTACACGTTGGAGATTTTAACGGGGATGGGTTCGATGATATCTTGCGGATAGAAAAGGGTCGTTTAGATGATGATAACAGCAACACGGCTCAAATCCTTTTTGCCGATAGTAATGCGGACATTCCGCAGGTAGGTCAGCAAATGAGATAATATTTTTGGCAAGGTGCTCCGAGGAACTGTAGGATTTTCCGCCGTTGGGGGGTCAAGTTGGAGATGTGCCTTTGACCCGGAAGCCAGACGAGATGTATCGCCTGAAAGGATTGGAAAATCCAGCGTAGGGTAGGAGTTCGTGTCGGACGATGGCGTTGGTCGGGTAGAGTTTCCTTGACCCGAGCTAACGCAGTACGCATTTGCCGTTGGGCTAGAGTATACACCATCAATGACAGACCCATGATGGTAGCCAATGCCGCAATGCGTTGTGGAGTTTTGAGAAAGACACTCGATGTAAAAAATAATGGGTCTTTGAGAATGCCAAAGCCCCGTTCGGTAGCTTGTTGCCCCTTGTAGTCATTGAAAACGCTCTGTGGAGTCACATCTGGGTCATCGACGACATTGGTGGCGAGAATAAAGCGACCGGCTCGACATTGGGCTTGTTCGATGGCAACCGAGTCGGGAACCACAATCCCTTGGATGCGATAAGTGAGCTTTGGCCGAACTCCTTTAGGGGGTCGCCCTGGTCTGTTGTAGTGGCGATGCTCGACCACCTCGATATTGGCGAGGGTATGATACGACCAAGTGCTTGCTAAAGATTGAGTTTGTTCGAGTGCATCGGCTTCACAACTCCAGTCGATTTGACACAGCGCACGTAATTGCTTCTGGGCTTGTCGATACTGTTTGGCAACTTGCTTGTCAATTTGGTGTCGGTCACTCTCAATTCGGGCTTGATTTTCCACGACCACCCACTGCTGCTTGATACCTCCATAAGTGCTGCAGACACTTCCGAGATGATAGCCTTTGTGTTGAGTCTCACTCAAAGCTTCTGATGGGAACTGCCTCACCAATGTCTTGGCCGCACACAGACTCAATGGCACTCGGGTAATCCATCGCAGTTGACCCATTTCCACGAGATTGTCGGCACTGTAGAGGGCGCTATCGGCCACAAGCATTCCCTCAACATTCCACTGACGTGCAAATGCTTTCAACCGTTGAGCGAAGACGGCTTTATCCGATTGGTTGCCACTGGCGACCGAGAAAGCCAAGGGCACTTCTCCATCGTTGGCGCAAATCATCTCCACGATGAACTGTTTCAAGTCCGGGCGATGGTCTCTGCTATAGCCATGGGTGATTTCGAGACATCCATGAGGCATCTCTTGACCTTCATAGACTCCGTGTACGCTCAGGCTACTGCTGTCGAGGTGATATCGGCGCACATCCAACTCGAATGCTCTGTAAGCATCCATAGCGATGGCACTGAACAGTTGAGCCGTCCCATAATCCCAGATTTTGTCGAGTAGTCTCCCGAGATAGTCGTCGTTGAGATGTCTGGCTTTAATTCCTTTTCCTAACAGGTGTTCTGTTGCCTTTCCCTCGAAGAACCCTTCGTACAGGTAAAGCGGTGCGCTCACAAAGCCCAATCCATTAAGAATCATAGCTTTGGCTCCCAACCCCGGACTGACGATTTGTTGAGGGTGGGTTCCCAAGCAACTATTGACTCGTTCGATGAGACCCATCTGGTCTATTATTCCTGCTATGATACCCAGGTGGTCTAGATCTTCGACCTTCATTGACCCGATCGCCTCAAAACACTCTTCCCACTAAATTATCCGGTTTTGTGACCTAACCTGCGGAATGTCCGGTATAGGTAAAGCGGCTTGGTCTATCAAACGGGTGGACTAACTGAAAGACGATCGAGTCGGAAAAGCTAACGATTTTGTCTAAACTCCGGCTCTCAGAACCGAGCGTATACGTGACAACGCAATCAGCTCAATCGAGACAACTAATATAGCATCCAACAGTTCTGCGGTTGGACAAATGCCGGACTCGATGGCATTGCCGTTGGCGCTTCGGCCACTAAAACAACGTTGCCATCTTCGTCTAGTCCCCAACCCGTCACTTCGATTAATTGGGATGGCAAATTCGGATGAATTCGTGGCGGAGAACTTATTGGCGAAAGGGTCTGGGTTTCCTCGTCGGATTCTTCCCCATCTCGCATCGTCCACTCCAACACATCCGGTTCGTTATCGAGCAGATCTCCAGGATGGGGTGGTATTCCTCCACGTCCGGTAACGACAAACTTGCTGCCTTGACTTTGGGAACATAGATCTTCTCCCACCAACGCTGTCACGTCCACCAGACTTCCCGAGAGCGCCACCAATCCCGACGCTGCATCCACATCGGGTGTTTGAATTTGCACCACACCGCTAAAAGCCGGCCCTAAATCGGAAGTGGCGGTGATATCGCTTTGGGGGGTGAGTTGTTCCCGAAATTGGGTGCCGAAAATACCTTGGGTTTCGATGGTGACGCGCCCCCCAAATCCCTGTCCGGCGTTGGCGGTAATGTCGCTGTTTTCTAAGGCGACGAGGGTATCAGTATCGAGGGTGATGTTGCCCCCATCGCTGCTTTGGGCGTTGGTGGTAATGCGACTGCCCCGACGCAGCCGTAAATCTGGGGAGAGCAGGGTAATATTACCCCGATCGCCCGTTGCCGTATCTGCGGTGATAATGCTTTGAGTATCCAGTTCGATCGAATCTGCTGCCACGCGAATGTTACCAGCCGCACCCTGTCCGGGAAGTTGCAGGTTTTGGCTTTGGAAGTTGCTCGCGCTAATCGTCGCCCCATTAGCTACAGTCAATTTATCCGTGGTGACATTAACATTTCCCCCTTGTCCCGTACCGACAATGGCACTGGAAAATAGCCCACTGCGGGTAAATTCCGAGGTTCCCCTCAGTTCGATCGATTCGGAAGCGCGAATATTCAGTTCCCCCGCAGTGCCATCTCCCCCGGTACTGACAGCAATCTGAGCACCATCTAGAACTTGTAGGCGAGCCGTCTCAACGGTTAAATTACTGCCATTTCCGGTGGCTCCTACTTCTGCACTCACAAATAAACCGCTGGGATTTCCTCCGGGAGAGAGACCCGCTAGTTCGATATCCAACGCGCGAACAGTCAATTCTCCGGCATTGCCTGCACCAAAAGTTATGGCGGACATCTGCGCTCCCTCTGACATTTGCAAGCGCTCGGTTTCCACTCGTATATTGCCCCCATTCCCCGTAGCCTCAGTCTGAACGTTAGCAAATAACCCACCAGGATTGCCTCCAGGGGAAGTTCCCGCTAGTTGGATTTCTGAAGCTTGGACGGTTAATTCTCCAGCATCTCCTGCCCCGAACGTCGTCACAGCAGCTTGTGCGCCATCGAGAATTTGCAGACGCTCGGTTTCGACTTGAATACTTCCCCCATTCCCCGTTGCATCCGCTTCCACATTAGCGAACAAACCACCAGGATTGCCTCCGGGGGAAGTCCCCACCAGTTCGATCTCCGACGCACGAATCGCGACTTCTCCAGCATCTCCTGCACCAAGTGTAATCGCCGCAATCTGGGCGCCATCGGTAACTTGCAGACGCTCGGTTTCGACTTGAATACTTCCCCCATTCCCCGTTGCATCCGCTTCCACATTGGCTAACAAACCGCTTGGTCCTACCCCTTGCGCTCCACTGACCAGTTCTACATCCCGAGCCAGTATGTCGATATTTCCTGCATTTCCCGAGCTGAAGGTCACCGCCAGTATTCCACCTCCATCAGCCACGCGCAAGCGCTCGGTTTCCACTCGCAAATTGCCTCCATTTCCTGTTGCTCCCGGCAAAACCAACACGGATAAGCCACTGCGGGTTCCGTTTGGTGAAGTCCCCGACAGATTGACTTCTCTGGCTCGTATCGTTGTCGTTCCCCCATCTCCAATACCAAGAGTTCCGCCAAAAATAATTGCCCCTCCAGTAATGTTTAGACTGTCGGCATTAATGTCGATAATGCCGCCATTACCAGTAGCATCCGGTGCCACCGGAGCAAATAAACCACTTGAACCCACTCCAGCCGCACCGCCACTGAGTTCAATTTCTCGCGCCAAAACCTGGAGCGTGCCGGAATTCCCCGTACTAAATGTACCGCTCGAAACCAGCCCCCCATCGGCAACCCGCAAGCGATCGGTTTCCAGGGTTAAGGTTCCCCCATTACCGGTGGAATCGGGGAATCGTCCCACATCCGTCGAGAATCGAGTGGCAAAGGGAAACGGATCGAAGGTTTGGGTCTCGGTAGGGGGTGGGGTAAAGCTGGAGGTTCCCACCAGTTCGATGGATTCGGAGGCGCGCACGAGCAGGGTTCCCCCCGTGCCATTGCCTAAGGTATCCGCTAAGATGGCAGATCCCCCGGAAGCGAGAACGTTTCGCCCTTGTACTCGAATCGCCCCTCCATCATTACCGCTGGCTTCTACGGAGGCGGCTTCAGACAAGCGGATATCTTGAAAACTGCTAACTCCGTCGTAGCTCAGGGCAAAGCCAGGGTCGATCGACGTAATCCCCACCAAACTCTCACCACCAACGCTTCCGAGTTCGATGCGCCCATCCCTTGCTGTGAGATTCGCTCCTTCTAGGGATAGCTCCCCGCCCACGAGAGCCAGGGTTTGACCGTCGGCCACCTGGAAGCCATCGGGTCGGAAAACGCGAATCACGAAGGGAGTGTCGAGAAAGAGATTGTTCCCCGTGCCTTGGGCGGTAATTGTGCCGGGGTTCGAGCCGTACTGCAAACCGATGGGAACGCTGACGGTGAGTAACGTTGAGGTTTGGGGGTTGGTAGCGCTAAATTCGCGACCATCGGCAAACTGAAAGCTCTCGGCCGTCGAGCCGAGGAACGAACCACCGATATTTAGGCTGGCGTTCGGACCTAAAAGAATACCGTTGGGATTGAGTAAAAAGAGATTGGCGCTGCCGTTGGCGCGGATTAAGCCGTCGATATTGGAAATCGATCCCCCGGTGACGCGGGTGAGGATGTTATCGATGGTGAGGGCATTGTTAAAGAAGGCTTCGCTTCCCGTGGGGATGGAAAAGTCTCGGAAACTGTGGAAGAGGTTGGTTCCGGCTTCTGTTCCCCCTTCAATGGTGAGTACGTTACCATCGGGAAGCACGATCGAATTGTTGGTTAAGGTGGCATCCGGGGTAATCTGCGCTTGAGCTGGTGCGGCTACCAGTCCCAACGCGAAAACCGCAGCAGATGTCAGCCTAGAATGGAAATTGGCTTTGCTCATGAATGCTCCTGAGTTGAGTTGACGCAGTTAAGGATTGGACTTTGGACAAAAGGAAGAGAGGGGGGTAGCCAACGGAAAGGGCAATAGGGCAATTAAAGCCAATTTCCAACCAACACAAAAGCCGACCAAAAATAGGGGTGTGAAAAATTTTCACTTTGTAATACCGATTCTTGCGCGAGGCGCAGCACTTCAGCTTTCGTTTCCGTTCCCTTTGCCAACTCGATGTATAACTGACTCATCAAAATTGAAGTTGCTTCATCGCTGATGTACCACAACGATGCCACCGTACTGCGCGCACCGGCACGAACGGCAATCCCGGCTAACCCTAATGCCGCTCGATCGTCTCCAGCAGCGGTGCGACACGCACTTAAAACCAACAATTCGATCTCTTGACCTTTTTGGGTTTGACTGGTTAAAAAATGTTTCAATTCGTTGGCATTAATGCGATCGTCCCAGGTGAGAATGAAGGTATCTTCTGCATTAGAACTGAACTCGCCGTGGGTGGCTAAATGCACGATCGGAAACGGTGAAGAGTCGAGTAATTCTTGAACCTGAGTTTCGGTAAAATTTTGATTGATAACCCCTTGTGCAGGGATTTGCACTCGAATCCGTTCGAGTTCGCTTTCGACTCCCGGTAGCGCTGAAAATCCCTGACGTGCTTCGCTCAATCCTCCCGTAAAAACTTGCAATGGGGTTTCGCCGATCGGTTTAGGTTCGACTAACTGCAAACCCGGTGTTAAAGCCACAGCATATTGTTGGACTAAATACTCGTTGCCATCGTGGAGAGCACTAACCGGGAATCGTCGCAAAAATCCATCTAAAACAAATACCAACCTTTCTACGGAACTGTTAGCTAAATCGGCTTGAATGGGACGAATTAACCAATCATAAAGTTTTTGGGATGGCTGCAAAAAATTATTGATATTGATTCGTTTTCGAGGACTCGATAACCCTCGCAAGGCTTCGATAATCGTCTCGTCCACTTCCGATTTGGAAAACATAGCGGAGTGGTGTTGCAAGGGTTTTCCGGGAATGGCGGCAATAACTTCGAGACGATCGGGCAAAATAATGGGGTAGAGAACGGCAGCATTGGGATCGACACGATCGATTTGTGCGGGTTTGGCATCCAAACAAGCATCGCGGAAAAAGTTATCGAGTTCGGCAAGTTGCAGGGATTCGATGGTTTGCCGCGCTAATCTGAGGTCGTTTTGGGTGACAGTGACACCCGGTTGGAGTAGCAGTGAGACAAATTCGCGGTAAACGGGTTCGACGCTTTTGCGGAAGGAAAACTGCACGTCGGAACTAATGGCAACTAAGTCGCTGCGAATGGATTTCAAACTATCAATGGCTTGGGAGTAGGCAGAAATCGCACCGGCGCGATCGTTTTGGGTTTTTAACACTCGTCCCAGTTGCCATTGCCATTGATAGGCAATATCGGTGGAGTTAGTTGCTTGCGCCAGGAGAAGCGCTTTTTGAGTTAATGCTTTTGCCTCAGACCACTGTTGCCGCCGTTCGTAGAGTTTGCCTAAATTTCCCAAAGCGTAAGATTCGGTGCGGCGATCGCCTAAGGTTTGTGCTTGCTGGATGGCTGTGGCGAGGAGTTCGGCAGCTTGGCGATCGTCTGTTGATGTGGTTTGGGTAAGTTTTAATAAAATTAAAGCCAAGTTGATTTGGGCATAAATTGTTTCTTTTGAGAGCGAAAGTTGAGATAAGTTTAACTCAATTTGAGGAATCAGTTCCGCTGCTTTATCTCGATTTTCGTTCTCAATTAATAAGCTCAGCATATTCAGTTGTACTTGACTTTTTAATTGACCTGAAGTCGCCCCATTAATGGCTTGTTGATAGTAATCAAAAGCGACTTCTACAGCCTCAGGTTTTAATCGGGTTGTATTTCCCAAACTCATCAAAATTGAGGCAATTTCTTCTGAAGCAGAAAGTTGCCGCGCGATTGCCAAACTTTGCTGTAATAATTCCTCCGATTGTTGTAAATCTCCTACAACCCGCAATGCATTTGCTAAACGTTTGAGAACTCGCGCTTTGAGCCGCGTATCCGGTTGATTTTGCAGGTAGACATTGGCTTCATTTAAAGCATCGAGAGACTGACGGTAGAGACCCAGAGACTTCAGTCCTTGCGCCAAACTAATTTGAGTGCGAGTTACCCCGCGAATGTCATCTAAATTTTGATAGATTGACTTCGCTGCTCTCCAAGTCTCGATCGCGGTTTCCGAATTACCGGATGTCTGCTCGATTTGTCCTTCAACTTCTAAGGATTCAGCAATAATTTGTTGCGTTTCTCGATTCGATTCGAGAGTTTCGAGTAACTCGAACGTTCTCGAAATTGCGGTGGTTGCTGCGGCCAAATCTCCTGCTTTTCGATAAACCAGTGCCAAATTTCTCAGTGCGATCGCCTCAGTGAGAATATCTCCGGTTTCTGCCGCCGTTGCCGATACTTGTTGCAAAAGCAAAATTGTCTCATCGAACCGTCCAGATTCGTAGAGTTGCCGAGCTTGTTGCTCTAAATTCAAAGATGAAGTTTGAGTGAGGGGTTCAACTTCAAAATTGGCTAAGGAGCGATCGGGAATCAAACAACTGGCGACAGAAGCAACAAGCAGTCCTCTTAATAAAAACTTGACGGTCAGCCCAGGAATCAACCCCTTGACTAAGCGATGCAATCCACATTCAAAAATGTTTTTTTTCTTTTTACGAGGCATTTTTACTTCAATTAAAGAATACAGCACAGCGCTAACCTTCCACACCTCCCTTACCTAAACATTTTTTTTCATCATTAACAAAAAACTTCCCAACTTATCGTAGATCCTCTACTTCTCCCGGAATGCGTTCGCGTAGCATCTCCAAAGGAGAATCGTCCCCATTCCGACGACTTAACCGAACTTGCCAAAGGATGCGATTTACTGATTTTGCCGACTTGCCCAGACGTGTTGAGCCTCGAACCGATGTTGGAAACGGTGAAAGACTTGGGGGATGCTTCTTACCGGGCATTGTTAACCATCGTCCCCAACCCCGTCGTCTCCGACCCGGACTGTGCGGATCGGCATAGCAGCCCTCTGGATCGCAAGTTACTTGGGCAAGGATTGGGAGAGGTGGGTTGCAGCGATTGCCCACCGTCGATATCGTAGCGCTGGGTACGTCCAAGGTTTCACCCTTTTCGTAGCACACAATAGTCACTTGGGCGTTGGGTTCTGCTTCTAAAGTCTCCTCGGCACATAGCAGCTTTCCCGCCTCCATTTGCGAGTTCTCAACGCTGAGAATGCGTCCCACCCATTTGCAGTTACCTGGGGTGGCAACTGCTAGAGGGCGATCGAAATTCCATCCTCCCGTCACCAGCGAAAAAAGAGCCAGCATAGAAATGCTAGAGTTCACGGTATTTGCCTCCTGAAGGCACTGTCAATCGAGTTATTCCATCCTAACAACGCTTTTTTTATCTTTAAACAGCTTTGAAATGCGCCGAACTCGAATCGATCGAGGGTTTTTTGTCTCAATGTTTCGGGTTGATAGAGAATCGGGTTGGGGTAAGTCCCTTTGAGGATTTGGAGAATACCATCGGCGATCGCATCGACATCAAATGGGTCAACCAAACATCCCAACTTCCCCCCTTGCAACGGATCGATTGCCCCATCTCCATTCCCGGCGAGGACGGGTTTACCACAGGCAAGGGCTTCGAGGTAAACAATGCCCAATACCTTCAGAGTCGATCGCTTTCAAATTGCTCCTAAACCCCGGTATTTGCTGGAACGATATGGTTTAAAGCCCTCACAACCGGTTATCCTCACCGTCTCTCGCCTGGGAAAAACCTGCACGCGGGATAAAGGTATCGATCGCCTTCTTCATGCTGTTGCTAAAGTGAGCCAGAGCCATCGGATTCCCAATCTACATTACCTGATTGTTGGCAAAGGGGACGATCGCCCTCGTTTGGAGTCTCTGGCAGCACGACTGGGTTTGAGCGATCGCGTCACCTTCACCGGATTCGTCCCCGATGAAGAACTCCCAGACCATTACAATCTGTGCGATGTTTTTGCCCTTCCCAGTTGCATTGAAGGATTCGGCATCGTCTACCTCGAAGCTCTTGCCTGCGGCAAACCGGTGTTGGCGGGAAATCAAGATGGGGCGCTCGATCCGTTGCAAGGAGCCGAGTTGGGGTGCTTGGTCAACCCGTTTGATGTGGAGGAAATCGGCGATCGTCTCATCCAAATTCTCGAAGGGACTTATCCCCATCCGACGATCTATCAACCCAAAATTTTGAGAGAAAGGGCGATCGAGCAATTTGGGTTCCGTGCATTTCTAACCTGGATGATTCATGAGGTTCGACAAAAATAGCTCAAAGCCTCGCTGAACAAGCAAGTTGGCAATTTACCCGCAAAATAGTCTGTTTGCGTGAGGTTCGCTTGCCATCGGGATCGAGCGCGTTTGGTGAATTATCCA
>NZ_JBRJXU010000023.1:0-9266 GCF_057467645.1 Zarconia sp. | reverse complement strand
GCAAATGGTGGCGGTTAGCAAGCAAGGAATCATCAACACGCCGAACCAACCGACGTAAATCCGGTTTTCGGTGGAGGTGATCCAGTTGCAGAACCGATCCCACACGGAAGCGCTTTCGCGCTGCTGAATGGTGGTGGTCATAATTGCAATGGTATTTATTTTTCAAGGTTCTTGAAGAACAGGCGTTGTCCGCTTGCCTTCTGAAACTATATTAACCACATTATTTTTTTTTGTAAACAAAAAATTGATTTTGTGAAGGCATTACTCTCATAACTTTTACTTATGAAAATACAAAATCGGAATTCACCATAATACTGAAGCCCTGATTGGGCATGGCGTGAGACCGATTCTATTCATGAGGAAATCTAGCCCGAAGTGTAACAAACCGTAAAGATATCGATCTTTCCCAAGCCACCTACTGCCAGTTTCCGACTAAGACAAATGCCCCCCATTGCCCGGGGTGCTGAAATTGGGTATTCTCTCCATCGAGCAAACTGAGCTGGGCATTCCGCAGGGCCTGGGCTTTACTAATGCCAGAGGTTTTCAGCTCTTGGTAAAATTGCGTCATCAGTTGGGCCGTAGACGCATCGCCAACAGCCCATAACGATGCCACGGTACTCCGTGCCCCCGCCCGCACGGCGACTCCCGCTAGCCCCAGTGCGGCCCGATCGTCCCCGAGGGCGGTTTCGCAAGCACTGAGCACCAACAGTTCGATCGCCGTTTTGCGTCCATCGCGCGATTGCAGGAGGCGGTTGAGGGCATCGACTCGAATGAGTGCATCATTGGCGAGGATATAGGTTTCTTGGGCATTCGAACTAAACTGACCGTGGGTTGCCAGGTGAACGATCGCCGAAGCCGTGGCGGCAATATTATTTTGCAAGCTAATTGTCGTAAACGTTTCGTTGAGTAGCTGTTGGCTGGGAACGATGCCGGCAATCTGACGTAACTCCCGCTCCACTCCGTCTAAATCTTGAAAATTCAGTTCTTGGGCATAGGCCGGCATCTGACTCAATCCGGCCGCGAGCGTCGTCAACCCAACCTCTTGAATGGGGTTAACACTCAGCAGTTGCAATCCCGGTGTCAGGGCGATCGCATAATCTTCGATGAGATACTTCTGGCCATCGTGCAATACTGACATCGGCAGGTTTCGCAACACCCCATCGAGTACAAAGACGAGTGTTTCCACTTGAGTGGCGGCGAGTTCGTCTTCGATCGGGCGTACCAACCAATCGTACATTTGCTGAAATGCTTCTAGGGACGGTTCGCGATTGTTGCCAACATCGTCCTCAAATACCGCCACGATCGCCTGACCTCGCGTATTGTTCTGCACCTTCAAAACAGTATCGTCGAGGGTATTGGAATCGATTTGGGTTGTTACATGAACCAGAGTGGGTTCGACCTCATCCGTCTCATCCTTTGTCGAGTTTTGAGTCGAATCTGGCACTGCTGCAATCACTTCAAGCCGATCGCCGATAACGATCGAGTAAATCACTGCCGCATTGGGATCGACCTCATCAATTTCTTTGGGCTTGGCATCGATGCAGGCTTCGCGGAAAAAGTTATCTAACTCGGCCAGTTGCAGTGCTTCGATAGTATCGCGAGCGAGTTTGAGATTGTCTTGAGAGATCTGTTCTCCATCTTCCCGTTGCAGCAACACATCGACAAACTCTCGATAGATGGGTTCGATACTGTCCCGGAAGGAAAACTGTAAATCCGGCGAGATAGCCGCTAAATCCCCGCGCAGGGTTTGCAAGGTTGCCACCGCTTGAGAGTAGGCAGCGATCGTTTCTTCCCGTTTGTTTTGCACCTTCAGCACCTGACCTAACTGCCACTGCCACTGATAGGAAATCGACGATGCTCGCACCGCTTGAGAACGTTTGAGGGCCAATTCCGTCACCTCTTGAGCGATCGCGAACTGTCCCGTCAATTGGTAGAGTTTGCCCAAAGTGCCCAAGGCAAAGGATTCGACTCGAAGATCCTTCAAGCTGCCGGCTTCCCCAACGGCTTCTTGTAGTAATCGAGCGATATCTGCTGAGGAGACTTCACCCATCCCAGAGGAATTAGACTGGAAAATATCGATCGCACTTTGCGCCAGATTCACCCGCGCGTTTGCAGAAAATCGCCCCGGTGTCAGCCTCCCAATTTGTGTCTGAAGTTCCGGTATCAGTTCCCGAGTTTTTTCCCACTCCCCATCTTCTATATACAGCCGCAGCGTATTGAGTTGGGCATCGATACAGGTTTGGGGGTCAACTCCCGACTCACCCGTCGCGTTGATACAAGTTTGGGGGGTGATTCCCGATCGACTCGCCGCACTCTGATATTTCGAGAGTGCTCGATCGAGTTGCTCGAGATAGCGTTGGTTATAGTATTCCCGATTTCTTTGGGAACGATTGTTGTCGGGGCTATCTTCCCTGAAGCGATCGCGCGACTCTTTTGCCCGTTGCGCCAGAGATTGAGCGGTATTCCCCAAACTCAACTGGGCTTTTGCTTGCAGTTCGGGTAAGTTCAACCGAGTGGCGATTTCTAAACTCTCTGATAAAACCTCGCTGGCATTGAGATTTTCTTCATCGTCGTCTGGATCGTCATTGGATGCTTGAGAGGTTGTCGTTGCATTTTCTGATACTTCGACGGGTGCGATCGTCTCGTCAGGATTCTGAGTCTCTTCTATTTCTGGGGGTTCGGGGCGTTCCAACTTCCCCACCACTCGCAGGGTGTTGCCCAATCCCAATAAGGTTTGAGCTTTGAGTGCTGAATCGGGGCGATCGCGCAAAGCGTCTTCCACCTGGGCGAGAACCTTGAGTGCTCGTCGGTAGAAACCCATCGCTTGCAATGCCTGAGCTTGGTTGATTTGGCTGGAAAATCGACCCGCATCGTCGTCGAGAGTCTCATACATCCGAGCCGCCTGTTTCCAAGTCTCCAAAGCCACGTCTGCCTGTCCGGTTGCCAATTCCAATTGGGCGCGAACCTGCAAAATTTGGGCAAAAATCGGGTCGGCGTTACCTTCCACAGACTCCAACGCTTCGAGACTGGTGGAGATCGCCCCTTGCGCTTGACTCCATTGTCCCAATTGCTGGTATGCCAGAGACAGATTGCTCGAAGCAATGGCGCGAGCGCGGTGATTTCCGGCGGCGGCAAAGGTATCTGCAGCCTGTTGGAGGATGTCGGCCGCTTCTGCGAACTGACCGGCTTCGTACAGTCTCCGGCTTTGCCGCACTCGTTCGTGGGAGGCGAGGAAGATTTCCCCCTCGAAGGTGGGTTGGGTACCGACGACGGCTCCACTTGCCCGATCGCTCCACCCCCAACTCATTAATATCGATAGCGGTAGCAGTACCCAACTCCAGGCTAACGATTTCATTGCCCTCGCACCTCTGCATTGCCAATAAATTTAACTATAACGTCAGTTCGGGATATGGGGTGTGGGATATGGGGTGTAGGGTGTGGGGGAGAGCGCGCTCCTTGCAATCTCGTTCCATTCCCATGCTCGATTCTCCTGCATGAGACGCTTCGCGAACGCATCGATTCTAAAAAGCATTCCCTTGCCATATGGCGAGCGCAAAAATATTGCACATTGCATGCTACAGCTAAAATATGTTGAGGTGCGGGTTGCTTGCGACATAACATCAATTCTTGAGTTCGATCGAATTTTGAATCTTTCGAGGGGTCTTTGAGATGGAAGAACCTCGAGCGCTCCATTTTTCGATGAAACAAAATCTTATTCGAGTTTCGATCGCCAGTAGCTTGTGGTGTTTGGCGATCGCTCAACCGATCGCTGCCCAAATTGTTCCCGATGGCACCTTACCCATCCATTCAACAGTGACCCCCAATGGAAATATTCTCACCATTGAAGGCGGAACGGCTGCTGGGACAAATCTCTTTCACAGTTTCCAAGACTTTTCCCTGCGGGCGGGTTACGAGGCATTTTTTAACAATGCCATCACCATCGAAAACGTCATTACTCGCGTGACGGGGGAAAATATCTCCCAGATTGACGGACTCATCCGCGCCAACGGTGTCGCCAATTTGTTTTTGGTCAATCCCAACGGTATTGCCTTCGGTCCCAATGCCCGGTTGGATATTGGGGGGTCGTTTGTGGGTAGCAGTGCCGATCGGGTGCTGTTTGAAGATGGCAGTTTTTACGATACCCGTTCTGGTGTTGGTACGGAGGCATCGCCTCTACTGACGGTAAGCGTTCCGGTGGGATTGCAATTCGGCTCGAATCGGGCGGGGGCGATCGTCAATGGGGGCAATTTACGAGTTGCACCGCAGCAAGATTTAACTCTGATGGGGGGAACGGTGGTGAGTACTGGGGAACTGGCCGCACCGGATGGCGAAGTGATGCTTTCAACGATGTTGAGTTCGGACATCGATCGAACGATTCCCCCAGATTTAGCGCAGTTTATCCAGGGTGGGAGCGAACTGGGGTTAACGGTGACCGGCGATCGAGTCGAACTCACAGAATCGGGTGAAGCGATCGCCTCGGGAGATATTGCCGTTAGTCATGTGGCAGCCGGGACGGCAACCCTCAACGGAGCTGGCAATTTAATCCTGGGGGAAATTATCGCCCAAGGAGGACCCCTCGATTTCTCCGCGACGGGGGATATCACCGTGACGAGTGTGATTCGATCGGGGGGTGGAGATATTCAATTGGAGAGTGGCGGGACGATCGATACTCGATCGGGCGAACTCAATTCCAGCTTGGACGATCGTCGGGGTGGTGCCATTGTTTTCAGGGCTGATGGCGATATCTCGAGCGCGAGTCTGATTTCTGGAGGGGGAGATATTCAATTAGAGAGTGGCGGCAGCATCGATACTCGCTCGGGGCAACTGGAGAGTAATCCAATCCTTTCGATGTCCGAGCCGGACGGTGTTACCCCAGGAGGTGCGATCGTGTTAATCGCAGATGGGGACATCTGGACAGATAATCTCCGATCGAGAGGTGGAGACATTCGCATCGAGAGTGGCGCTACCATCGATACTCGATCGGGACAACTGCAGAGTTATCCACTTTCCGAGACGGACGATATTACCCCAGGTGGTGCGATCGTGTTAATCGCCCATGGGGACATCTTGACAGATGGTCTGTTTTCTCGCGGTGGAGACATTCACATTGAGAGTGGTGGCAGCATCGATACGAGCAACCGCGATCGAACTGATAGGGTCGGGGGTACAGGACTCAATACTCAGGTCTTTAACGATCGGGTTAATGCGGGTTCGGTGTTTTTGAGAGCCGATGGCGATATTCGCATCGATCGAATCACCGTCCGTGGAGGGGTTGAAGGTGGTTCGGTCGATCTGAGAGCCAATGGCAATATTCAGTTAGGTGAAATTAGAACCTTTGGAGATCGAGTTTCAGGAGATGTCACCATCGTTAGCGGACTCGATTTATTTTTAGTTGAGGGCATAATCATCACAAGTCTATCTTCAGCCGACAGAGGATTCAACCCAGTTTCATCTTTTTCGGGTACCGGAGGAGAGATTCATCTAACGGCTCGAAATGTTTTTTTAGATGGAGCTGTGATTTTCTCCGGAGTGGGAGTCCCAGGAGCAAGTGCCGGCAACGTGACGATAACGGCGACGGAATCCGTCGATTTGAGGGGAATGACCCAAGTTACTCAAGACAGGGTGGGGGAAGGTCGCGGACCCAGTTTAATCTCGACGGGTAGCCTCCAAAATTCTGGGGATATCACCATCAATACCGAACGATTGAGATTGCAAGATGGGGCTCTAATTGCGACGGTCACAGTCCTCGGAGGTCAGGGAGGACAGTTGACGGTTAATGCCACGGAATCTGTCGAACTCTTCGGTCCCGCCACGGATTTAACCCTTATTAGTGGTTTGTTTACAGATGCTTTCGGTGCGGGTGTCGCCGGGAATTTGGTGGTCAATACAAACCGATTAATTGTGCGAGATGGTGCAGCTCTCTCGGCTTCAGCATTTTCTGTAGATTTAGGGAATGTCGCTCGATTTCTCGATCTAGATCTGAGCGGTCAGGGGGGTAATATCATCGTCAATGCAACGGAGTCCGTTGAAATTCGCGGTACTTCGATCGACGGATTTCCCAGCGGCTTGTACAATCAAACCTTTGGCAGCGGGAATGCCGGCAATATTGAAGTCAATACCGCCGAGTTAACTGTCAGTGAGGGCGGGCAGATTACTGTTTCTGCTCGTACCGTTGACGAGACCCGCGTTCCGTTTGCCGTTGAAGGCTTTTTTGAGATTTTTGGCACATTGCGCGATAACGAAATCGAAGACGTGGGACAGTTCCTCGAAGTTGCTCCGGGAGCAACGATTACTCAAACCCTAGAAAAAATTTCTGAAGAACTTGCCCAGCGGCTGCGTAATGCCCAGGTGACGGGAAATGCGGGCGATATCGAGATTGGGACGGAGCTGCTGCAACTCGACGGTGGCAGTGGCATTATCGCCATTACTAATGCCAGCGAAGGGGGCAATATCACTCTCGATGTCCGAGACCAATTGCGATTGCGCCGTAACAGCCAGGTTTCGACCACCGCAGGGATTTTGGCCGCCAGTGGCAATGGGGGGAATATAAACATCGACACTCCCCTGCTGGTGGCGATTCCCCGCGAAAATAGCGATATCTCTGCCAATGCCTTTGAGGGAAATGGCGGCAACGTCAATATCGCCGCCCAAGGTATCTTCGGCACTGAATTTCGGCAGGGGGAAACCACCCTCAGCGATATTACCGCCAGTTCCCAATTCGGAACCGATGGAACGGTGACCATCGATCTACCCGATGTCGATCCCGCATCTGGGTTAATCGACTTGCCTGTCGAAGTGGTCGATCCCACCAGTTTAGTGGACGAACGCTGTCGATTCGATCGGTTGGAAGGCAGCGAATTTATCAATACCGGCAGTGGGGGACGACCTCCGAGTCCCACAGACCCCCTCACCAGCAGCCGAGGTTGGATCGATCCCCTCGTTGCCAATATCTCATCGGAGCTGGCAGCCAAAAACGATATCGAGACCGATCCACTGGTGGAAGCTCAAGGTTGGATCGTCAACGACGACGGTCAGATCGAACTGGTGGTGGAAGCTCCCACGGTGACACCCTATGGCTCTGAAGCTCACCCGCGTCCCTGTCAAAATGGATAAGCTATCACTGTATGTATGGCAGAGGGGGAGACAAGGGGACAAGGGGACAAGGGGGAGTAAAACTCTTGAAATCTCGTTGACCCTTGACGGAAGGGCATCCATTATGAAACAACATAAAAAACGTCAGTTCGGGTTAAGAGTCGATTTTTAACTGCCTCAACGAGAGAATGCAGGTTTGAGACCGACAAATGCTGAAAATCAGTAACGGCAGAATCAGGGATTCAGCTTATCCCGAACTCACGTTAAAAAAGTTCTAAATCTCTACCTGTTACTATTGCGGTAACGAAATATGTTAAAGATTGTCGGTACAATACAAGCTGCCAAGACTTTAAATATCTCCACTGCTCGATTGCGAGTTCTCCTTAAAGCCGGTCGAGTCAAAGGGGCTTACAAAACGGGTAAAGTCTGGCTGATGCCTCTGTTTAACGGTCAAGTCATCATCGAGAAATGCGATCGCGGCCCCAAGCCCAAATGGGATAAGCAAAAAGTACCCACCAAAACCATCGTTCACGTCAACTCCCACAAAATTAAGCACAATTGCAATCACCAAGACCGACAGCCCGTGATTACCGCCAAGAAGGGAAGCCGCAATATCTACGGGCATCGGGTGGAAATCCCCGGAGCCTGTCAGGTTGTGTACTCTCCGGATAAACCACTCCCTTGTGGTGCCAAGGTGTGGATTGAAAGTCTCTATGATGTAAAGGTCATTTCTTGGGATTGATAGAAGAAGCTCCAGGGCAATATAGCGTTTGCCGGTTGGAGCGATTTCTGGAGATTGGGGCAAAAAGAATGGTGAAATATAGATTGCTGGTGCCGATCGCCGCTGTTGTGTGGGGATTGGGAATATTGACAAATACACCGACATATGCTGGCAACTCTTTCTTGCTGTCCCGAACGAGCGATCGAGAAGAACGAGAAGAAGCCGCATCTCTTACCCTGCGAGGACACGAACAATTAGCCGTAGGAGAGGCTCGGGCCGCATTAGAAACTTGGCAGGCAGCTTACGACATCTATACTCATCTGGGCGATCGAGACGGGATGACCGGCAGCCTCATCAACCAAAGCCTCGCCTTGCAAGCACTGGGTCGAACGCGCCGGGCGTGTAAAATTTTGCTCGATGCGTTGGACGTTACAGACCGTGACTGGTGCGAACCTTTTCCAGAAGCAGAAATGGTCCTGCCAGAATTGATGACATCATCCATCAACGCCATTGGATTGCGGCATTTGGGGGATGTTCTTGTCTCGATCGGACATTTAGAGCGATCGGAGTTGGCACTGACTCGCAGTTTGGAAATCGCGCGGGGGTTGAACGCCACCCCAGAGATCGAGGCGGCTTGGCTGAGTTTGGGCAATACCCATGCAGCGCAGTATCGGCAACAGCGGAACCTGTTCGATCGCACGAGAAATAGCGACGATTTCGCTCGGGCGATCGAAGCCGTCCAAAAAGCCCTGAATGCCTATGAAAAAGCCGATGATAATCTTGGGGCATCCGTTGGCATTCGAGCCAAACTCAATCGTCTCAGTCTTCTGTTAAACGTCAGCCGTTGGTTAGACAGTGTTCCCGACCCCATTGGGGCAACATTCGAGCCAACCTGGCGCGATGTTCGCGATCGCGTTTCTCCCTTACGCATTTCTCCCTTAGTCGAAATATTACTCGAAGCGCCATTTTCCACCGCCCTCACCCCCATTGAAGCCATTTACGCTCGCTTGAATTTTGCCCGCAGCCTCAGCCAGTGGCAACAGAACCCGCAAGCCATTGAGTATGCCAGCGACGCACTCGAGCAAGCAAACGACTTAGGCAACCCTCGGGCGAAAGCCTATGCCTTAGGAATCTTGGGAGAATTGTACGAGCAGGAAAAGAACTTCGCTCTCGCCCTGGAACTCACCCAATCCGCTACAGCGATCGCCCAATCGATCCGAGCCTGGGATATCGCCTATCAATGGCAGTATCAGTTAGGACGAATTTATCGACAACTTGAGGAATACACCCCACACCCGACACCCCTTGACAGGTATAGCAACCGTCAGGGCGGTTTAGGCATCGTGAAGGTGAGCTTTCTTGAGCAGGCAATCGCGGTGAGTAGGGGGAGAGAAGAAAATGCGAGCCTTGAGCTTGATTTCTCGAGTGTCCTAACCGCCTTGGCGACGGCTAT
>NZ_JBRJXU010000022.1:0-25882 GCF_057467645.1 Zarconia sp. | reverse complement strand
CGGGTTCGGGTTCGGGTTCGGGTTCAAAGGCCTCTGGAGGTGGGGGCAATCGATCTTCTCTCGGCTCGGGTTCGGGTTCGGGCTCGGGTTCGGGTTCGGGCTCCGGTTCGGGCTCCGGTTCGGGTTCTTCTAGCTCTTCTTCGAATTCGAATTCTTCTTCGATTTCTTCCTCCTCGTCTCCTAACAAACTAGTAATCGTCACGGATTCCTCATCGAGTAAGTCGGGATCGATGGTCGGCTCGGCTTCGACAATTTCCTCTGGCGGGAGCGGTCGGCTCAGAAACAAGACGTGCAATCCGATCGCCATCAGCATCATCGGACGCCATAACGTCCGCAGTGCTAACAGAAATTGGATCAGTTTGTTTCGGAGTAAAAACAGGAGTTTCATTCGCGTGTTCGTAGAAGAAGAAAAAACATGAGACGTCTGGGATTCGGAAGTACCTCAAGAAGAAAGTTGCCGACCGATTACCAAAAAGGAGCGATCGCCCAAAATCAAGCATTTGGACCGATCGCTCTTTCAATTCAAAGCTCAAAGGATCTGTGAAGAGAGAAATATCGAGAGGAATTTACAACGGTTACAGACCTTCGCGTAGGGGTTCTGCACCGGTTTCACCGCTGTTGAAGCGCGTCAGTGCTGCTTGATAATCGGCATCTTGCAGGGGAACGTAGCCAACTTCATCAACGTATTGAACCCCTTCGGTGAGGTAGTACTGCACGTAGTCTTTCACTTCCGTACGCTCCATGGACTTGGTGCTCACGTAAATGAAAATCGGACGAGAGAGGGGATAGGAACCATCGTTCACCGCTGCGGGGGAAGGAGCTACCGCAGAACCGTCTCCACCATCAACGGCTAATCCTTTGAGGCGACCCTGATTTTCTAGGTAGTAAGCAAAGCCGAAATATCCCAGTGCGTTCGCATCGCTAGCAACCCCTTGCACCAACACGTTATCGTCTTCGCTAGCGGTGTAGTCTCCGCGACTGGAACCCTCTTCACCGTTGATTTTCTTGGTGAAATAGTCGAAGGTTCCCGAATCCGAACCCGGACCGTAGAGATTTAAAGGTGCGTTCGGCCAACTCGAATCTACTTGGTTCCAACTCGAGACGCTTCCCTCTGCTTCCTCAGACCACATGGCATTGAGTTGCTCGAAGGTGATGCTAGCGAGGGGGTTATCTGGGCTGACGACGACGGTTAGGGCATCATAAGCAACGGGTAATTCGACAAAATCAATTCCGTTAGCTTTGCAAGCCTCTTTTTCAGAATCTTTGATTCGTCTAGAAGCGTTGGAAATATCAGTTTCCCCAGCGCAGAATTTTCTGAAGCCGCCACCAGTTCCGGAGATCCCGACGGTCACTTGTACGGAATTATTTTTGGAGATTTGGAACTCTTCAGCAACCGCTTCGGTAATCGGGTAAACGGTGCTGGAACCGTCGATCCGAACGATGCTGGAACCTTGAGATCTAACCTGAGCCGCACCGAAGGCAATCGCCGTTGCGGCAGCGGCGATCGAAGTTATCCGCGCGATGGGCTTGAGCTTAAATGTCATGTTTCTTATTACTCTCACACTGCTGAGTTCGGGCTGCTAGATTTATAGTGCAGCGCTGTGTCGCAGCAAGCATACTTGTTGAAGTTTAAGATGGCGCTAATGTTAAGTTAAGAAAAAAATAACCCCTAGAAATCTTAATTTCCAGAGGTATTTATTTACGTATTTTTACTGAAATTATCGTTTAAAACCAGAAGTTAAGTTAGATCGCGTCTTATCGATCTATACTATTTTTAACCTTCGGTTTCTTAAACCCAAAAAAGCTAGCCGTACGGGACTAGTTTTCCATATGGGCTGGAATTTGCATTCGTTCGCAATAACGAAGCCAAGCCGCAAATTCCTCTGAAATCACCTCACCGTAGCATAAAGGATTTTCCAAAAGCCAGTTGGCTTGAGCGGAATACCCCTTTTTGATGAGAGCTTCAATAGTGGCAACGCGATCTTCGAGATCGCATTTTCCACTGCGCGCAATTTCAGCTAGAGCTTTCATTAGTGATAAAGGCTCTTTCATCATCAAACACCCCGATAACAACAAATCGATTCCATTCTGTTCTCTATTCATCATCCAGTCTTTGGCGCTTGCAATACCGAACCGAGTAAATCGATGTGAGTATATTTCAAGCAGACGCGAGACATCCAGAGAACAGATCGATATTCGATCGAGAGAACGATGGTGACTGGACCACCTCGAACTCTTCTTCTACTAAAGATACCCCTAACCTTCAGAAAACAGCAATAGGACCTTTCCATTCCGAGGCGATCGCATCTCGAGAAAAAGACCCAGTTCGCGAAAACCGGGTGGGGTAAGAAGCTAGCTCGATTTACAATCTTAGACTCCTTCTAAAACTACGGGGTCTAGGTTAAGAGAGCTTTGCGATCTCGTAAAACTTTGAGACATATTTAAAAGCCAGACTAAAAAATAAAATTGTAACTTTAGCATCTCTAATAATTTTCATTGATTTTCGTTATCTCGCTCGAGATCGGAGCGAAAATCAATGTAGTTTTAAATACAAATTTTCCAGCTTTCTGTAATTTTTGCATCATTGGCAGTACAACAAATGGCAATTTAATGTCACAAAGTTAAAATTTATAGAAATTTTTGGAAATTTGTAAAAATCACGGGCGATTCAGTTTAACCTTCAACTAATCGTTTTTATTTCTTAAATTTAGTTTTTTTTCAATAAAAAACGTATTTTTAAATGACGATAAGTCAAGAAACTTATCGATCGATATCAGATCCGGGTAATTAACCATAATCTAAAAATCCCACGAGTCACTTTCTCCCTCCTTCAGTCAGCGTTCCCTTGCATATGCGCGCGCCACACGGGGTCCGACCGCTCCCACAACCTCTACTGCGATTGCCAGCTCACATCCACCGGAATGTGCGGTTATTCAAGCGGATTTGATATGACAGTGAGGGGAGTGGCATTGAAGCCGCCAAGAAAATACGCACTGCTACGGCAAACACATTTGGCGGAATACTTGATTAGAGCTGAGCGAAACCCAATCTAAAACTCACGTGAGTTCGGGATAAGCTGAACCCCTGATTCTGCCATTACTGATTTACTGCATTCTCTCGTTGCGGCAGTTAAAAATCGACTCTTAACCCGAACTGACGTTAAAACTCACAATATAGCGATACAAGCCGTGTCTCGATCGTAGATCGTCAATCGAGCGCAAAAAAACTTTCAGCCGCATCCTCAAGGGAAGCAACTGAAAGTTATCATTTCTAGAGTAAATTTCTAGATTGTCAAGTCAAGTAACTTCAACCGAATCTCGAACTTAGTAGCGGCTGGTGTTAGGCTTGTAAACGATGAAGCTGACGGTTTGGCACTGCTTGATGTTATCGAAGCCCACCACGCGGATGTAGCAGTTGGGGTTTTCCGAACGGCACTCGCGCACTTCATTGAGAACCTGCTGTGAGGTGGAAACGCTGAACAAAGGCAGCTTCCACAGCGTCCAGTGGTGATCGGCAGGGCTGGGATTTTCTTCAAACTCAACCGCCGGAATAAATCCCTGATCGAGCATATAGTCAATTTGCTTAGTAATCTGCCGATCGTCTAAAGGGGGTAAGTAAGAGAGGGTTTCGTAGCGCTTCTCTTTGGGTAACGTTTTCATGAAAATTGGCTCCTGTTGGTGAAATCAGAAATAACAGTTAATTGGGAGAATCGTTGATGTCGTTCTCGGGTTGAGTGCCATCATTGGACTCGATCGAACTAAGACTTTGGGCTTGAGTCATGCGCTCTAACATCTGGCGGCGATGTTCGATATTGGCTTGTTGAATCCCCGTTTGCACCATTTCGGGCATAAAGTCTAACACCTCGCGTGCAAGGTGTTCGCGAACGGTTAGAATCCGCAAAACCAAATCTTTTTTTTCTCCCATCAGCTCTTTCAGGTAGGCTTCCCCATCCTGAATCTTGTTGGTGGAAGAGAACTGCCGCAGCCAAATGCCCAAAGGGGGATTGGTTTCAGACAATTGCTTAACGATTGTCTGTACGGCTTGGTAGGTGAGGTAACTTTGCAACACTTTTGCCGTATCTTTGGCAACTTGCTTCGTATCCATCTTTCCTCCCCCATCCGAGTCCGACCTTAAAAGAACGCATCGGACTGTGGATGTTAGGTATTAACGCTTTATTAACACCTAACATCTAACATCATCGAGCCGAACCATTCGGTGTCGGTTGCTGCGTTAAGTGGATTTACTTAACACGCGCGATTGCATCGAGATCAAACGGTGTCGATCGCTTCGTACTCGAACTTGATTTCCTTCCACAGTTCGCAAGCAGCGGCGAGTTCGGGACTCCACTTGCAAGCTTCGCGAATCACGTCGCCGCCTTCGCGCATCAGGTTGCGACCTTCGTTGCGGGCCTGGATGCAAGCTTCGAGAGCCACGCGGTTGGCCGTTGCGCCCGGTGCGTTGCCCCAGGGGTGACCCAAGGTACCACCACCGAACTGCAAGCAGGAATCGTCGCCGAAGATTTCCACCAATGCCGGCATGTGCCACACGTGGATACCACCGGAAGCCACGGGCATCACGCCAGGCAGAGAGGCCCAATCTTGGGTGAAGTAGATGCCGCGCTCGCGATCTTCTTCGATGTGGTCTTCGCGCATCAAGTCTACGAAGCCCATGGTGATGCCTTTTTCACCTTCGAGCTTACCGACCACCGTACCGGAGTGGAGGTGATCGCCACCAGACATCCGCAAGCACTTAGCCAGGACGCGGAAGTGAATGCCGTGGATCTTCTGACGGTCGATCACGGCGTGCATGGCGCGGTGGATGTGGAGCAACACACCGTTGTCGCGACACCAGCGAGCCAAGCTAGTGTTGGCAGTGAAACCACCGGTGAGGAAGTCATGCATGATGATGGGCGTGCCAATTTCTTTGGCAAACTCAGCCCGCTGCATCATTTCTTCGCAGGTGGGGGCAGTCACGTTGAGGTAGTGACCTTTGATTTCGTTGGTTTCAGCTTGAGCCTTCTCGATGGCTTCTTGAACGAACAAGAAGCGATCGCGCCAGCGCATGAAGGGCTGAGAGTTGATGTTCTCGTCGTCTTTGGTGAAGTCGAGACCGCCGCGCAAGCATTCGTAAACGGCACGACCGTAGTTCTTGGCAGACAGACCCAGTTTAGGCTTAATGGTGCAACCGAGCAGGGGACGACCGTATTTGTTGAGTAGGTCGCGCTCGACGGTAATTCCGTGAGGCGGTCCTTGGAAGGTTTTCAGGTAAGCAATGGGCACCCGAAGGTCTTCTAAACGCAAAGCTCGCAGGGCTTTAAATCCGAAAACGTTACCCACCAAAGAGGTGAGCAGGTTGGTGACAGAACCCTCTTCAAACAGGTCTAGAGGATAAGCGATGAAGCAGATGTACTGGTTGTCTTCCCCAGCAACGGCTTCAAAATCGTAGCAACGACCTTTATAACGATCGAGGTCGGTGAGTCCGTCGGTCCAAACAGTGGTCCAGGTTCCGGTGGAAGATTCGGCAGCGATGGCGGCTGATGCTTCTTCGGGAGGAACGCCGGGTTGGGGGACGAATCGGAAAGCCGCCAGAATGTCCGTATCTTTGGGGGTATAGTCTGGCGTGTAGTAGGTCAGGCGGTAGTCCTGTACCCCTGCCTTAAATCCTGCTTTCGCTTGTGCCATAATTGCTCCTTATGTGTAGAGGTGTATTTTTTTCTGCCAATTACTGCGCAGGAGCAAATACCATAAACCCCCAGGAATTTCCCGAGATTGTTTTTGATGCTCCTGAATAAAGATTTGAAGCCGAAAGTTACATTTATTTCCTTGCTGGTTTTGTATCTTAACATGAATTTCAAATTGTTTTTAATTAAAATTTTAGAATTTCATCAGGATTTCGATTGTCATTATTTTTTGATTTGATTAGTTAAACTAATACCCAGTAATGTTAATTTTTGTTAAGTGTTTATTTTTTGAGTAAAATATCGAAGTAATCTGTAAGTCTTTTTCTTGATTCGTTATCTTCCGTCAACATGGAAAATGTCAGCACTCAATAAGTATTAATACTTATTTAAGTTGAGAAGATCGAGATTGAGAGAATGCAAGAGATTCCCTTCGAGAAGGATAATTTTCTTCGAGACTCCCATGGGAGAACCGGGCCTCGAAGCTCGATCCAAAGCCTTGTAACCTATATATATTAATAGTTTGAAGAAAAATTGTTCCTCAGCGGGTGGCGGCGCGCCCAGGAACGGCTTGATGTTGCGATCTGAGGAATTCTCTTCTCTAATCGATGACTGGCACTTAGGAAAACGGGTTCGTGCATCCGATATTTTCTCGCCACTCGTACTTGTGAAGCACTTCTGAATATTTCCCTCTTCCAGAGGCGTGAAATATCCCACAGACTCTCCCAGAAAAGTTAGAGAGTGACAAAAAGTTCGATCGAGTTGACTTTACCGAGGGGACAAAAATGACTCAACTCGATCGAATTTTCTAAGTAATTCAACTTATTCATTCCCAAAAACTCTCGATTTTCGCGATAAAAGCGGAGTTTGAGAAACGAGATCGGGTTTATTTTGATAAATCGATGTAGCGCTCTTTACCAAAAAAGTTTCCTGCAATTTTCGATCGCGATTTTGGAGCTTTAGTTCGATTTTCCCGACGAATCCTCCGGGGGTTGCGAATTTACCGATGGACTGTTGGGGAATAACGACGTAAAAATTCGCCGAACGTGAACCTGTCCGTAAATTTCGGTGGAGGAAGATTGTGGCTTGAAGCCATTCGATGAAGGTTGGCTTTCGCGGTCTTTGTGCGATTCGGATTCGACCGCTTCTGTTTGGCTTGTGGGGGTATGGCTTTTGGGTTCGATGGGTTGGGATGGAACCGTATGGGTTTCCTCTGGGGGGTCTGGGGTGACCGGTTGCGAGTCTTGCGGGTCGACCTGACGACCCCAATCCCCCAGAAGGGAACCGGGAGCAACGATTTGCTGCGGGTCGACTGAAGCGTTAAACAGGGTGGTTGCTGCGCCAATACAAGCATTTTCACCGATGGAACATTCTCCAATGGCAAGAACTCCCGCCCCTAGATTCGCCCCAGCGCCGATGGTCAACGGACCGTTGCTGCTATGGACGATAACGCCCATTCCCAGACAAGCACCCGCCGCAATTTCAATTCGACTGTTGGGGTCGGCTTGCAAAATCACCCCAGTGGCGATCGCCGCGCTGGGATGGATGGTGACATCTCCGCGCACGCACACTCGCTCGTCTATTACAGGTTGGAGGGGCGGCAATGGCATACAAATCAACGGATGGCGCGTTGCGCGCTCGTAAAAAGAGGACGGGGCAAAAGATTCACGAAAGAAACGTTAGCGCGCGCTTGATTTTCGCTCTGGCAAAGAAGTCAGATGGACAATTGCATTGCCGATAATAAAGATCGAATACGATCTCGATGGAGTGGTCGACAGCGAGCGAAAACGATTGCTCGATCGTTCCGATTCGCTATTGACCACCAACCACCGTTTCAGTGACGAAGATCTCAGGGTTTTTGGATCAGAGTTTCGGCCACTCGCCGTTTGGCATTCGGATCGACGCCGATCAAGCGAACGTATTCTCCGGGATAGGCATTCAAACAAGCTTCGAGCTGGGCGATGACCTCCGATTCTCGTTGGGATTCGATAGGCGCGCCACTTTGCCAAGAGCTGGTTTTGAAGCGACGCTTGTTGGCGTGCTCGGTGCTGATTTTGTAGCCTTGGGCAATCAGAGAGCGTACTTGGTCGATGGCCTCAGTATCTAAGCTGCTGCTGGCAAATCCATTGCTCGAACCGTTAGAACTCGAACCGTTAAGGCTCGCACCGTTGGAGCTGGCGGAATAGCTGCCGTTGCTCGATGCGGTTGACGAGGCGCTTGCAGCAGACGAAGGCGCATCTCCCGGTCGCTGAATGAGCTGTTCGGACACCCGACGCTTGGCTTGGGGGTCGATACCGATTAAGCGGACGTATTCTCCGGCATGGTCGACCAAACAAGCTTGAAGTTCGCTCAGTACTTGGGCTTCGTTGTTGGATTGGATAATCGGGCAGCTCAACCAAGAACTGGTTTTGTACCGGCGCTTGTCAGCGTGTTCGGTACCGATGCGATACCCCGCGCGCAGGAGCGATCGCACTTGTTCGACGATTTCGGTACTGATGGAACCGGCTCCAGCCCCATTGCTGCTCGCGGCAAAGGAGGTGGAAGCGCTACTCTTGTTCGAAGACGAAGGTTGACCGTCGGGTTGCGCAATTATCATCTCCACCACCCGGCGCTTGGCGTTGGTATCGATGCCGATCAAGCGGACGTATTCCCCGGCGTATTCGTTCAAGCAGGCTTCGAGTTCGGCAATGGCTCCATCTTCTCGAGTGGCTTGAATCGAAGTACCACTCAGCCAAGAACTGGTTTTGAAACGGCGTTTGTTGGCGTGTTCGATGCCAATGCGATGACCCGCGCGCAGGAGAGACCGCACTTGGGCGACGGCTTCGGCACTTAAGGAACCCGAACCGACGGATGTCGTCGTGGTGCTGGTTCCCGATACAGAAGTACTCGCGGAAAAAGACGATTTACTTGCCGACGGTGCGGAACCATCGGGCTTTTGGATGAGCACTTCCAAGACTCGACGCTTGGCTTGGGTGTCGATGCCGATCAATCGGACGTACTCCCCGCGATGTTCTTGCAAGCAGGTTTCGAGTTCGGCGAGTACTTGGCTGGCGTTGCGTCCTTGAATAATCGGGCAACTGAGCCAAGAACTGGTGCGGAAACGGCGCTTGTCGGCGTGTTCGGTGCCGATTTTGTATCCTCGATCGAGCAGCGATCGAACTTGCTGGGCAATGTCTGCGTTCACACTTCCATCCTCCGTGGGCATTGTGTCGTATTCGGTTCCGGATAAAGTTCCGGTACTGTGGGTGCGGTCGGCTCCGTTGAGAGCCTCCACCGCGCGAGCTGAATCTTCCACTCGTTGGTGGTCGACTCGCAAAGCTTCATTCATATCGATGACGTGACGGGCAAACTCGATATCGCCCGGACGCACGTCGGGGAGTCGATCGGCGTGTTGCTGGTCGGTAATCACCGCTCCAGACGGGATAAACTTTCCGGGGGGAATTTCCACATCCTGAATCAGGGCGTGCATCATCACGATGCAACCGTTGCCAACTCTGGCATTAAACACGGTAGAGCGAAAGCCGATAAAGCTGTTGCTACCGATGTAAGCCGGACCGTGAACCAGAGCCATGTGCGAGATACAGGTACGATCGCCGATCCAAATCGAATATTCTCGCCCGTCGTCCCCCATGACGCGACCGTGTTCTAAGCCGTGAATGAGCACCCCGTCTTGGACGTTCGTCCCGTCCCCGATATAGAAGGGGGAGCCGCCGTCGGCTCGGATCGAAGTTCCGGGGGCAATTAATACGTTGGCTCCCACGCGCACGTCCCCGATGATATTGGAGAACGAATGCACGTAGGCGGTCTCGTGAACTTTGGGTTCGGGTTGGCTTGTCGAGCGCGGAGTTAGGGAAGCCGCGCGATTGCGGACTACCATCTGGGATATCCTCCTAAAAATTTCTGTGCTTTTATCTAACTTTGGTTATCTACGGTCGATCGGTTCCTATGGGGGGTGGGTTACACCTTCCCCAACTCCGACAGCCACTGCTCGGTCGCTACCATCCGCTTCCGCTGGCTTGGCGATTTTCGAACCTGAGGGAAAATGGGCGATCGCCTTGACGAACTCCCTTCGATCTCGGATCGGATTTCTTGATGAGGTCGGCGAATCGTCGGATTTCTTCGCGAAGGAAAGACTCCCTCTACTTACCGTAGATTCGGCGATTTTCTACGCTCACCGTATCGATAATGCCAATCACCATTGCGTCGATCGGGCGCTGCTCGTGACCCATTTCCTGACGTGCCGCGCTACCCCGACTCACCAACACCCACTCACCAATACCCGCACCGACCGGATCGGCTGCCACATCGTATTGGGACAGGAGTTGACCGTTTTCGTCGATCCATTGAAGCAACAGAAATTTCGTTCCGGTTAAACTGCGCAGCTTTTGAGTGCTAACAACGGTACCGAGAACTTTTGCAATTTGCATTTAAATTCTGTTAGGGTCTGCGAATGGCCCGAGGAGAACTGACGCCCTCGCGGAACTGTTCGACCTCTTCCGTATATCGGATGGGCAATACGTATTCTAAGTTCTCGTGGGGACGAGCGATAATATGGGTGGAGAGGACTTGACCGCCACTCACCCGGTTGTTGGCCGATTCGACGCCAGCCGAGACCGAAGCCTGAACCTCGGAAACATCGCCGCGAACGATAACGGTGACCCGTCCCGAACCGATTTTCTCGTACCCCACCAAGGTGACGCGAGCGGCTTTCACCATCGAGTCGGCAGCTTCCACCACAGCGGGGAAGCCGAGGGTTTCAATCATTCCCACTGCAATTGACATTTTATTTACTCCTACAAACGAGCTGATTATTTCGTCTGACATCCTCGATTTCTATGACCCTAAGTTCGAACCCTTAGAGTCGCAGAAACCACCGGAGGACTTTTGAGGCTCCAGACCGCTGACGAATTACATCCGGAATTGATCGACCTCTTCCGTATAACGGATCGGTAAGACGTACTCCAAGTTTTCGTGGGGACGGGCGATGATGTGAGTCGATAGCACTTCTCCTCCATCCACCCGATTGGCCGCAGCGATGCCAGCCGAGACCGAGGCTTGAACTTCCGAGACATCTCCTCGGACGATGACGGTCACTCGACCGGAGCCGATTTTTTCATATCCAACCAAGGTAACTCGAGCAGCTTTCACCATCGAATCAGCGGCTTCCACAACTGCTGGAAAACCTTTGGTTTCAATCATTCCTACAGCGATTGACATACTATTATTGGCGCTCCTTAGTGCCTATGCGTATCAGAATCAACAAGGGGGCAAGTTCGTGAATGTAACTCTGGCTCAAAATTCGCAAGTTGCAACTCCAGCTTGGCGAGGTGATACAGTTTCGGCTTAAATTTCGATCGGATGCGCGTCGCGCTACTTCTCACGCCTGAGACTGTATACCCCTCTCAACACCAGATTGGGTTGCGGGTGGCAAAAATTTGACGGGGATGGCTTATTTTTTATCCCACGTAAATAGCATAGGAAATTTCGGCTCCTCTGACAATATAAAACATAATGATATTTTTAAATAAAATAGTTTAACAAAACTTAACTACCTAAACCACCGAGTCTCCCGAGACATCGAAGCTATTAGGTTTTGGGAACTGTACCGACTGCTTTATAATTTCTTTATTACGATCGAAAAAACCAAAATCTTGAGGTCGAGAAGGCGAAAGAAATTTGTCGCGAAGTCTCGGTCGTAGGGTCTTGCGACCGAGTGAAGATATCGATCGAAAATTCGAGTCCGAGCGTCTCTTCTCTCCGGTTAGGAGCGCGAGCTGGTATAGGTATCGCTGACATCAGGGTGTACGTCGCTCGAGCTGTGTCGGGTGGCATCGCGCGCCGCAATCGATCGATTTTAGAGCGATCGCTTTCTTAGATTGTAACGTCGTTTCCACTTTAGGTTTTAAACTCCCGGCGGAATTTTCCGACGCGAAGATCGGTTTCTTAGAGATCGCCAAACCCGAAATTCAGATCCCACCCTCAAACGGCGAGCGCGCGCATAAACTACAACATTTGTTTTTAAAACAACCCCATTTTTTCATCGAACCTTGTAATCTATCAGGCACTTGAATGACTGATTTCCTCCTAGAAAATAGTTGGTTTGTTCCCCTCTACGGAGCGATCGGGGCAGTTCTGACCCTGCCCTGGTCTTTGGGACTGATCCGGCGGACGGGACCGCGACCGGCTGCCTACATCAACCTCCTGATGACCCTCGCGGCCTTTATTCACGGCTCGATTGCCTTTCAAGCCATTTGGGGGCAGCCGACCCAGAAACTCGTCTTTGACTGGTTCAGCGCCGCCGACCTCACCATTCCCTTAACCCTCGAAATATCTCCAGTCAGTTTGGGGGCTTTAGAACTGGTCACCGGCATCAGCCTGCTGACGCAAGTCTACGCCCTGGGCTATCTCGAAAAAGATTGGTCTCTGGCACGGTTTTACGGCTTGATGGGTCTCTTTGAAGCCGCTTTGGGAGGTGTGGCCCTGAGCGATTCTCTCTTCCTCACCTACGGATTGCTTGAAGTCCTCACCCTTTCCACCTACTTACTTGTTGGCTTCTGGTACGCTCAGCCCCTGGTGGTCACTGCGGCCAGAGATGCATTCCTTACCAAACGGGTGGGGGATATTATTTTGCTCATGGGTATCGTCGCCCTGTCCAGCTACGGAGAGGGACTCGATTTTAGCTCCCTCAAAAACTGGGTTGCCACCGCCCCCATTTCCACCTGGACCGCCACTTGGGTCGGGTTGACCCTGATTGCCGGACCCACAGGAAAATGCGCTCAGTTTCCCCTCAATCTCTGGCTCGACGAAGCCATGGAAGGTCCGAATCCCGCGGGAATCATGCGAAATTCCGTGGTGGTTTCCATGGGTGCTTACGTGCTGATTAAACTCCAGCCGATTTTCATCCTCTCTCCCATCGCCGAGGACGTACTCATCGTTATCGGTACGGTCACTGCCATTGGTACTTCCTTAATGGCGATCGCCCAAATCGATATCAAACGCACCCTTTCCCATTCCACTAGCGCTTATTTAGGACTCGTCTTTATCGCCGTCGGCTTGGGTCACGTCGATATTGCCTTCTTGCTGCTGTTTACCCACGCCATCGGCAAAGCCCTCATTTTCATGAGTGCCGGGTCGATCATCCTCACCACCAGCAATCAAAACATCACCGAAATGGGGGGACTTGGAGCGAGGATGCCCGCCACCACCATCGCCTTCGTCGTCGGGTCTGCCAGTTTGGTTGCCTGTTTGCCCCTGGGCTTTTTCTGGACGATGCAGCGGTGGTTGAACGGATCGTGGGAAATTCACCCATGGTTGCTCGCCATTCTGATGTTCGTGAATGCCCTGAGCGCCATCAACTTGACCCGCGTTTTCCGCTTAGTCTTCTTAGGCAAACCCCAACCCAAAACCCGCCGCGCCCCAGAAGTACCGTGGGCGATGGCATTACCCATGGTCGGACTGACGGTGGTGACCCTCCTTGCGAGTATCGCACCGCACCTGTGGCCTCTATGGCTGAGTCCCGTGGCACCCATCGATAACGCCGATACCGCCTTAATTCAATGGGCGATGCCGCTACTGGTCGCCTCTGGTGTTATCGGTTTGATTATCGGCAGCCGGATCGAATTGCATCGGGCTTGGTCTCGACCCATGCAGCGCTGGCTGCGATTCGTCCAAGATTTATTCGCGTACGACTTCTACATCGAAAAAATCTACGAACTGACCGTCGTGATGGCTGTCGGACTAACCTCCAAAGCCACCACTTGGTTCGATCGCAATGTCGTTGATGGCGCGGTGAACTTCGTCGGTCTGGCTACGATCTTCAGCGGTCAGGCACTTAAATATAACGTGTCCGGTCGCTCGCAGTTCTACATTCTGACGATCGTGATCGGCACCTGCTTGCTGTTCGTTCTCACCAACGGCTGGTTGTTTTAAAGCCTCGATCGAAGTTGTACGCGCAAAATATAAGGAGACAGGATGCTCAGCGCTTTACTTTTAATCCCGTTGGTGGGTATCGCCATCATCGGATTTTTACCGGGGACGCTCGTCCCGAAGATGTATCGCCGCGTTGCCTTCGGGGTAGCGGTGGCAACATTAATTTGGAATATCTGGCTCGGTCTTGGATTCGACCCCACCGCGCCGGGAATGCAGTTTTCGGAGTTCGTCCCCTGGGTTCCCTGGATGGGATTTAACTATCATTTGGGGGTGGACGGACTGTCGATGCCCTTGCTGCTGCTCAATAGCTTTCTGACGGCGATCGCCATTTCCTGCACCCCCGCCAATCTCGAGCGACCCCGGTTCTACTACATCTTAATTTTTCTAATTAATATCGGGGTCACCGGCGCGTTTGTCGCTCAGGACTTGTTCCTATTTTTCGGATTCTACGAACTCGAAATTATTCCCCTCTACTTCCTAATTGCCATTTGGGGCGGCAAGCGGCGGGGTTACGCGGCCACGAAGTTCCTCATCTACACGGCGGTTTCGGGAATTTTGATTCTCGCATCCTTTCTGGGCGTGGTGTGGTTGTCGGGAACGGGAAGTTTCGATTACGCACCGTTGCGAGAGGCTGGCTTGCCCCTGGGAACGCAAATCTTACTGTTGGTTCCCCTCCTCATCGGCTTTGCGATCAAAATTCCCTTTTTCCCCTTCCATACTTGGCTACCCGATGCCCACGTCGAAGCTTCTACCCCAGTGTCGATGTTGCTAGCGGGGGTGTTGCTGAAATTAGGAACCTACGGATTGTTGAGGTTTGGGGTCGGCTTGTTTCTCGATGCCTGGGTGTATTTAGCGCCTTGGTTGGCGGTGTGGGCTGCCGTTAGCGCCCTGTATGGAGCCTCCTGCGCCATCGCACAAACCGATATGAAAAAAGTGGTCGCTTACTCCTCGATCGCCCACATGGCCTTTATTCTGCTCGCTGCGGCCGCCACTACTCAACTGAGCCTGTTGGCCGCGGTGTGTCAGATGATCGCTCACGGCTTGATTTCCGGACTGCTCTTTTTCCTCGTCGGCGTGGTTTACAAGAAAACCGGCACTCGGGATGTCGACACCCTGCGCGGTTTGCTCAATTTCTCGCGAGGACTGCCCCTGATTGGCAGCTTGATGATTCTCGGGGTGATGGCTAGTGCCGGACTTCCGGGGATGGTCGGTTTTATTGCTGAGTTTCTGGTATTTCGCAGTAGCTTTGCCCTTTTCCCCGTTCAAACCCTATTGTGTATGGTGGGCACGGGTTTGACGGCTGTGTACTTTCTGCTCATGGTCAATAAAGTCTTTTTCGGACGTTTATCGGATGTGGCGATCGACTTGCCTCGGGTGGGATGGTCCGATCGACTGCCCGCTTTAGTTTTGACCGCACTCGTTTTTCTCCTCGGCATTCAACCCAATTGGTTGGTATTCTGGAGCGAACCCCAAATTGCTTCGATCGTGACGGAGTTCGGTCAACCTCAAGCCAGTCTCTCTGTACCGATAGAGAGTGTGGCGGAAGTTGTGGAGTGATGGGAGGACGCGGTGACGCGGTGACACGGTGATGGGTCTCGGGGAAGCGCGCGCTTCCTAATTCTCCCTTCCCCATTCCCCATTCCCTGTTCTGAATTCCGCGCTTCCGTGCTTCCTAATTCTCCCTTCCCCATTCCCTATTCCCCATTCCCCATTCTCGAACCATGTTAAGCGTCGATAAGCTCGAACCGTCCAAACATCCCCTCGCGGACTTCATACACAGTCTCGAAGCTGGAGAAGCCCTGCTCAAAGATACTCCCATCCACGTTGTTGAAGTGGTGGGAATCCTCAAAAGTTACGGTGTCATTTTAGATGCCTACTCTCGGAACCTCATCTATATTTCCGAACACCAATTTTTAAATCTATTTCCCTTTTTTAAGTACTTCAACGGTGAAGTCACCTTCGATCGACTGCTCAAACATTGGAGTCACGATCGAATCAACTTCGAGTACGCCGAATATTGCATGAAAGCGATGTTCTGGCATGGGGGTGGGGGTTTAGATGCCTACCTCGATACCCCCGAGTTCGCCCAAAACGCCGAAGCCGCCATTCAAGCACGGTGGAAAGGGAACTTCTTCATGCTGGGATTGCACAAACTGTTTCCAGACTTCTTACCGGAACAGGTGCGGGTGATGGCCTACTATAGCGGGTTGGGACAGTTCTGGCGGGTGATGAGCGATATGTTCATCGACCTGTCCGATCTCTACGATCGCGGTGAAATTACATCCATTTCCCAAATCGTACAGCACATTCAAGATGGCTTGGTGGCCGCTGCGGGAAACCCGATTACTTACAAAGTCAAACTCGGCGATCGCATCTGCGATCTTTTACCCGACTCCGCTGGCTTAACCTTTCTTGTTGATACTGCCGTTCCCTATGTGGAGGCGGTTTTCTTTCGCGGTACGCCCTTTCCGGGAACCATTTCTTACAACGCGCAGGCCGCTCAAATTCCCTTCGATCAATCCATTTTCAGCTACGGCGCGCTTTATGCCGATCCGCTACCCATCGGCGGTGCGGGCATTCCTCCCACATTGCTGATGCAGGATATGCGCCACTATCTCCCCGAGTACTTGCACGAAATCTACCATCAGGGCAAGCGTCAAGAGGACGATCTTCTGGTGCAGATTTGCCAGACCTTCCAAAAGTCGATGTTTTGCGTTACCACTGCCGCGATTCGAGGACTGGCCCCCCATCCCATGGAGACCACCAATCTCGAAGAACAAAAGGCAAATCGCGCTTACTTGGAAAATTGGATGAACCGTTTTCTGACCTCTCGCGTCGTGGCGGTCAATAGTTGAGATCGATCGCGCTTATTAGAGGTGCGAACGTCAAGATTTAGGGTAAATTTCGGATACAGCTTGTCTTTACAATTCTGGTAGGGGTCAACGGCCGTTGACCCCTACGGTTGGTCTGTTATTTTCCCGCTCGAATCGATCTAACCTTCCATCGGATGACAGCTATGAGAGCAACAATCGATGATGTCAAAAAAAATATCCTGCAAAAAGAGATACTGTGGGCTTATCCCGTTGCACTCAAACTAAAAAAATATCACTATCTTCTAACAATTGAATGGGCGAGAGAATGCATCAAAATATATTCACTCAAGTTTAGATCTAACAATTTTTTATCCCTAAACTTATGTATTCAAAAATTATTGAAATCGCACGATACATTAACGCCTTTACAGTGTAATAAAATTGGTCGAGAGATATGGTATCTCCCTGGAAGAGACGAGGTTCAAACGTCAATAGCTAGACTGTGGTGGTCTATTGAAGCTTTTATCGCAGGAGAAGAGCATGGCGGCATCATGCAAGCGATTATGGCGGTTGAATTATTATTACCCGATCTATCCGAGCGCGATCTATTAGACCGATATCTAGAAGCGGCGGTCAGAATTTTTGAAGAGTATGAACTCAAAAATTAGGCGATATTTCTTATGATTTATTTTGGATTCACTGGCGATCGGAAACCCATCGATATAACCATTGCTATCTCGATGTAAACTATGAGCCTAGCCTCAAGATGCGATCGAGTGCAAAAGCCTATAGCCAATCCGAGGAATCGTCCAGACGGCGCAATTTTTTCGGTTCTTTGAGTTGCTCCAATTCTTGAGGTTCTTCGAGTTCGATTTCGATGGGGACTTTCTCCACCTCGGGAAGCTGTAGGGGTTCGGGTGTCTCTTCGGCGACATCGGGCAACAGCACCGGTAAGGGTTCCGGCTGTTCCAACCAGAAGCTGGCAATCGGCAGGGTTTGTTCCAAATCTTCCAACAGGCGGGGAATCACCATCACCGCGTGCAATTCGCCGATGCGTTCGGCTTCGTGCATTCCCGCATCGATGGCAACGGCAACGTTCGCCACGGTTCCCCGAACGATCGCCGTACACAGACCGTCACCAATGGTTTCGTAGGCAGCCAGTTGCACGTCTGCCGACTTGAGCATCGTATCTGCGGCCCCCACCATGGCCGGGAATCCTCGCGTTTCGAGCAATCCGATTGCGTTTTTACTCAAACGAGAAAAGCCCCGTTGCTGCTGGGTGAGTTGAGCCAAGCGGCTACCGATGGGAAAGACCGCTTCTAAATTAGGCATCGGGCGGGGAACCACCAGTTTGGAAATCAGTTGACCGAATTGGGCGGCAATGCGGGCTCCTTCTTCAACGGCTAAGCGCACGTCGGCAAAACGTCCCCGGACGATCGCCGTACAGTGACCGCCACCGATTTTCTCGTATCCCACCAGGGTCACATCTGCCGACTTGAGCATCATATCGGCAGTACCGACAATTGCCGGAAAGCTTTGAGTCGCAACTAAGCCCAGAGCAGTTTGCTGTAGCGGGTCTCGCTGCCGAACCTGTTGCCTGACTTGCTTCTTTACCTGGCTTTGGGGCCGAGGAGGTTGTTTCCCGTATAGATCGATTTCTGGCATCTATATTTGGCTGTAGAGCTTGCGATAGTCAGGAGACGCGACCTCCCTATCTTTATCTATTCTATCTATAATTCTTAAGGAAATCTGAATTCAGTTGCTTAAAAAGTTTGTATCTTTTTATCGAACGGGCAAATCATCCCTATCTTTTCCATCAATTTTGACACAATCGCGCCATCGACAGACTGGCTCTTAGAAAGAGAGCAAATTTTGCGGTTGTCGGAAATGGAGGCTAAAGGCGACATTTAAATTTTCCAAGGAGTCGACCAACCAGTTAATGCTATTTTTGGCGGTGTCTTCGTAGCGATCGAATAAAACTGCAAATCGCTGTTCGAGGTAGGATTTGACTTGAGTGCAGCACAAAACAATTTTGAGCAAAATGCCCACAGTGGGAGCACTGCCGAGGTTGGCACTCAGATCGAGAAACACGTAGTGATTGGGTTGTCGAGCATGCTCCACCACCAAAAAATCGAGGAGTTTGCGACAGGTTTTATGCCACAAATCTTCGTTGAGTTTTTGTCGATCGTTTTGAGGTAGGGTATTTTGCAGGTATTGATAGAGTCGCTGGTTGAATTGACCGCGGGCGTAGCGAGGATTGATGCGATCGACCGAAGTCATCAGGTATTCGTACAACTCATCCTTGAACGTCCGGTAAGATCGGGTTTGTCGGGTATAGCTGCGAAACTGTCGAGCCAAATCCCGGTAGGTATGAACCCCATCGATGGTGCTGGTAAAGTGGTCGATGGCAAAATCCAGTTGGGCATCGCTGAGCAACGTTGGATTGCGAGTCAAACGCTCTCGAACATGCTGGGTGTTGGGCGCTCTCCGGGTCAAAATATACTGCGATAAATCCAGATCGAACTGTTGCTGGTGTCGATCTCGCATCGATCGAACCTGTTGCATTCGTTTCCCAGGGTTGTTGCGATCGAGCCAACAATGTTCGTAAAGATAGGGATAGCGGCGAATGAGAGAGCCCAGGGGTTTGGTTTCGCACTGAGATCGGCGCTGGCTTTTTCGTTCGATTTCTCGGGAAATTTCGAGTAATACCCGATATCGATCGGTTTGGGTAAATTCGAGTACCAGTTGGCGCAGGCGTTGAGTGGCAATGCCAGAGAAATCACCCTCACTCCGGAGATCGAACAAACCCACCAGTTCGGGAATGGCATCCCGGAGTTGGGGTTGGTTCTGCCATCGGTTGATGGGAATGTAGCAACTGCGATTGAGAACGAAAGGGAAATCGCGACTCGCTCCCTCAGACATCACCAGTTGCTCGATGGCTTTCCCAATTTCTGGCTCCCAATAGCCCGTACCGTCAATAAAAAGGCTGCGGAAACGCTCGATCGTCGCCCAGGTGGGTTCCTCCTCTACGCACGATCGCAAATGAGCGTAAAGTAATTGTTCGTTGGTATGGTTGTCAGCGTCGATCTAGGTAGCACCCCCCTAGCCAAGACAAATTTTGTGGGCTAGTTTATGTTAAATGATAGCCTATTAGCCAAAATTTATGGTAACAAGAGTCACCCTTCATGGAGAAAAACGAATACGATCTCGAGAGCAGAGGTTCGGTTATCTCTGAGAAATTCAGATCGCGATCGACTTCAATTTGCTCGATCGAAAATGTCCGGATTTTGGGGTTTTAGATTTCTCTAGAAATGGGCAAAAAGAAGAGCCGGTTAAACGTTAACCCATCAAGTCCCCATTCCATCCGAGAAATTTTACGGGTCGGCAATCGACTGCAAACTCCCAAACTCCTAACTCTCTCTAGATTTGCGCTCTTTCGCGGAAACCAACCCAAGAGGGGGGCAAAAGCCATGAGGGGTATGACTCTCCATTAAAACAAGACAGGAATAGAGATATGGAGCTATGATCCAAAACAAGCCTATCTCTAGTCTTCTCAGACGTTAGATCCCACAAAATCGAGTGTTATGAACGAGCAGAAACACAAGCGCCATGCGGCTCGAGAAGCATTTCAAGAGTCTCTAGAACGGTTGCAGCAAGTTTTGGATTTAGGGGAAGAACAAGTCGAGCGACCCGAATCCAACGAGCGTTCCCCATCAAGTTCGTCCACCGCGCAACAGCCACCCGGTGGTGGGGAAGACACTCTCGATGTGTGGGAGGATGCCGTTAATGACATCGATCGATTCCTTCAATCTGATTGACCCCCATCGTCACCATATAGATGGGAAGAATGCTCAATCGAGTTGGAGAGCGGGCACTCCTTCTATTCTTTCAGACGTCATCTTTGAGAAGTCGTTGGCCGTTGTCGAACGCCCTCGATTCGATCTAAAGTGAAACTCGGCACACACCAGTTCGCTGCAGTTCTGGCTGCTGTTCGACATCATTTGGGGGACTCGATCGCTTGTCCGGTAGAACCGTTCACTATCTCATCATCGACAATTTAGAGGCACCCGAAATCGAACGAGAGGGAGTTCTCGTCCTGCTTGGGGTCAAAAAAGATAGTCTGCGCGCGCGTCACCAAGCTATCGAACTGGTACGAACCTTGTGGGAAGAAGAACGACTTCCCGAAGAACGGTTTGCCAATGGAATTACGGAGGAATCGATCGTGTCTATTTCCCAGAAAACGGAGACGAGCAAGCTCACCCCCGTCGAACAAGGGGCGATAGAACTGTGCGAATTATTAGCACTGCAAGTGAGCTACCAGCAAGCCTGTCTCGAAGCCGCACCCTTGGTTCCCGTGGTGCGGGCCGTGGTCGAAGAAGAGAGATCGCTCAGTACCGAGGAACTCGCAATTGCCAAAGACAAAAAGACCGCGAAAACCCTTCAGAAAGTCGCGGCGGCTAGTGCCGATCTCAGTCGATTTCGAGAAGCCATGAGCGGGAATGCCAAGTTAATTCTGGAAGTGATTCAACCGGATGAAACAGGAGAAGTCGCCGTGAAAAAACCGGATTCTCTGAACGAAGGCTAACTGGACGTGCATCGCGAAGGGCAAAATCGAGTTCGAGAGTTCAGAGGTGGGTTGGTACCTGCATTCAGGTAGGTTAGGACAGTCTAAGGGTTACCAAAATCCTTCTCCCGAAGCCCCCTTTGCCCCCTTCGCTCACCAACAAAGCCTGTCCTAACCACTTTGAATATAGCGATAGATGCTGTTGGGTGGGACAACCCGAATATAAACTTGCGATTTTTTCAGGGTTCGGGTCGGGTTGATGCTAACTATCCCAACGCGATCTTAGAATCGATCGAGTGTTTTAATCCGTCCCCGCATCACCGAACGCAGGAGGCGATCGACCGAACGTCGTTCCTCTTCATTGAGGGATTCATCGAGTACGGCAGCCATGAGTCCGTATCGATCGGTTCGGGTCAGGCATCCCGTGTCGATGGCAGAAACGATAATTTCAGAAAGAGCACCCGGTATCAGTTCCATCTGGGGTAGCATCAACAAGATTTACCAAACTCAACATACCCCCAGTTTGGTCTAAGATTCGATCGATCGCCGCGATCGGAATAACCCCATCAGTGCGATCGCAATCCATCCATCCGGAGATCGATCTTGGTTAACCCAACTGTCCCTTCAAATTTCAACAACAAAATCGGTCGTATTGCAGCATTTATCTATGGTCTGATCTGTTACGTTATCTTTTTCGTGACGATTCTGTATGCAATTGGCTTTGTTGGTAACTTTGTTGTCCCCCGCTCGATTGATTCAGACTCGATCGTTCCCCTCGGCAATGCCCTACTTGTGAATGCGGGTTTGCTCGGATTGTTTGCCTTGCAACATAGCGGCATGGCCCGTGAAGGATTTAAGCAAAAATGGACTCAAATCGTTCCCAAAGCCGTTGAACGCAGTACCTATGTTTTGTTTTCTAGCCTCTGTTTGTTAACCCTGTTTTATTTCTGGCAACCCATGGGCGGTATTGTCTGGCAGATTGCTAATGATGTGGCGGTTGTTGTTCTCTACACGGTGTTCGCAGCCGGTTGGCTAACGGTATTTGGGGCAACTTTTTTGATTAACCATTTCGATCTGTTCGGTCTGCGCCAGGTTTGGTGCTATTTAAAAGGTAAAGAGTATACCCATCTGAAGTTTGTCACTCCTGGTCCTTACAACTACGTACGTCATCCCCTCTACGTTGGTTTCCTGCTTGCCTTCTGGGCAACACCAACGATGAGTGCAGCTCATCTGGTCTTTGCCCTACTGAGCACAACTTATATTCTGATGGCAATCCCATTAGAAGAACGAGATCTCGTCAGCTATCACGGTGAAGACTACAACCACTATCGTCGCCGCGTGCCGATGATTATTCCCTTTATCCGTCGTGTTTCATAATGGCTTGACAAATCATCAGTGATTCTGGCCTTTCACAAATGGCTGACATCTGATGTTTTACAAGCTCTCTACGACGGGTCTGTCCATTTAGTTTTTCGGGATAGATTTTCTCCCCGTCCAAACTTATCCTTCATTTCAATGTTGACAGAGTACTACCGGCCAATTGCCGGTAACAATTCGGCATCAAAAACGTTCGCAAAGGTGCGAGCCACGATCGGACGCACTTCATCTAAGGTAATATCCGGTCGGAACTCGGCCATACTCCCCACAGCTCGATCGGAAATGCCGCAGGGAACGATGTACTCAAATCCCGTTAAATCGGGGCAAACATTGAGGGCAAATCCGTGCATGGTCACCCAGCGGCTGACTTTAATGCCAATCGCGGCAACCTTGCGTCCTTCTACCCACACCCCCGTCAAGCCAGAAATGCGCTCTCCACAGAGGTCGTATTGGGCGAGTACTTGAATAATGACCTCTTCGAGCTGGCGCAAATACCAATGTACGTCTTTGCGGTAGTGGCGCAAATTCAAAATCGGGTAGCCAACGATTTGTCCGGGACAGTGATAGGTCACTTCTCCCCCCCGTTCGATCTGGTGAACTTCAACACCTGTAATGCGATCGGCATCTTGGAGAAACGCCCGATTCGATCCCCGACCGATAGTATAGACCGGTAAATGTTCGAGCAACAGGAGAATATCGGCCAAGTCCGAGTCGCGATAGCGATCGTTCATCCAACGCCGTTGCCAACCCAAAGCATGGGTGTAAGGGACAGGTTCGCTGGCACAAAAGTATTGCAGTCGGCGTTGGTTTTGTTTAGGTGAGTTGGGGTTCAAAATCAAGTGGGGTTTACATCAAAATCCAAGGAATCTCACCCAAATAAAATCACAAATCATCAAGGAATGCAAAGGATTCTAACGGTTAACTAAGAGTCTCGGTCCGGAAGCATACAATATTGGTGAAGGGACACCAACGAGATTCTGCAAGCAAATCGCCCTTCACCCAAACAACCTTGGACGTTGTGTTCGACGGAAGCGGTAATGCCCGCCCCGTTTCCTCATCTGCGTTAAAAAGCAATGAAACCAGGCAAACGAAATCGATCGAGCCTCGTGCTTTTTGAAAACGGAACCATCAGCGGGAAGAAGCAAATATGAAGCTAGTTATCCAAGGCAAGAATATTGACATCACCGATGCCATTCGCGAGTACGTCACTCAGAAAATCGAGAAGGCTGTGAGTCATTTTCAAAACTTGACGATGGAAGTCGACGTGCATCTATCTGTCAGTCGCAATCCGCGCATTACCACGAATCAGTCAGCGGAGGTCACGATTTATGCTAATGGAACGGTAATTCGCGCCCAGGAAAGCAGCGAGTCGATGTATGCCAGTGTAGACTTGGTGGCAGACAAAATCGCCCGTCAACTTCGCAAGTATAAAGAAAAGCGCAACTCCAAGAAATCCCAAGCCAAGCTAGAAGTGGAGACGATGCTGGAGGAAGCTCCCGTTGCGGCAGATCTGATTGGCGATCGCACCGCCGAACTGCCGCCAGAAGTGGTACGCACCAAATACTTCGCGATGCCTCCGATGACCCCCGAAGAAGCCTTGGAACAGCTGAAGCTTGTCGATCACGATTTCTATATGTTCTGCAATGCCCTCACGGGAGAAATTAACGTGATTTACGAACGCAATCACGGCGGTTTCGGTATCCTTCAACCCCGTCAACCCAACGGTCATAACGGCAACGGCAACGGCCACAGCAATGGTAAAGCCGAAGCTGCGGTCATGGCGCACAAAGCCTAAGACGCCCGGTCGGAGCGATCGCCGCTCGAGTTTTTTCCGGGGCGATCGCTTCCCAAAATCCAGCAATTGGGGTTGGAACAGTCGCATCGAGCTTGCAACTGCGCTGCTTCCTAAACCCAATCGCAATGACGACATCCTGTTAAATTCTCGAGAGCGATCTCCATACAATCAGTCAGATAAAATGTGGATAATGTGGGGGAGCAAACCCGTTGTTCCCCCGTTTTTGTGCCCTCGTCTCTCCGGTGTTGTTCGACCTCTTGCAACACCATAATCGGAACTGAAACATTTCCCCAGCTCGTTGAATTTCCCGAACCCGAACGGGCCTTAAAAACCAAGCGAAACCCAACAACAACGCTAGATGCTGGGTTTCGCGACTGAAGCCAGAGATTAGAACTCGGTACCGAAGGCGTTAGACGATGATGTTATCGGTTGCTAAATCCCCTAACTCCACACCCAAGAGGGTAACGGAATTATCGAAGCCCAAATCGATGGAGAGGTCATCTCCCACCTCGCTGGCGGCTCCCAACACCGCATCGAAGCTATCGAAGACTCCGATGGTGCTCAAATCGAGAATATCGTCGATCGAAGAACCGTTCCCAGCGGTTTGGAAGTTGGTAATGATGTCATCCCCCGACTCGGTGCCGAAGCGGAATACATCGCTGCTATGACCGCCGGTGAGGGTATCGTCACCGCTGCCGCCATCGACGTCAACACCTTGAGAACCCGTTTGGACGAAGCGATCGTCTCCATTACCGAGTCGAACGGCCCCCTCTAAAATTCCATCATTGAGCAGGTCGATGTCACCCGAGGCCCCGGTGGCATCCACTGCTAAGCCATTGCCGCCGCGAATCGTCCCCTCGTTAACGATCGACCCTTGAAATTCCACCCCAGCTTCAATCAGAATGCCAGCAGTTTCCTCAGAGGCGATCGTGCCATCGTTGGTGATGTTGGCTTCCACGACGGCCACCGGTTCCCCGGAACCGTTGAAGAAGCGCACCCCAGCGGGAACGTTACCATCACCGCGACCTTGAACGAGTCCTGCGTTGACAATCTCAATCTCTTCATTGAGAGCATCTTCAGACGCCGAACCCACCTGAACGGAAATGCCGCTACCGGAGTTACCTTCTCCAGCATCAATCGTCCCCGATTGGCGGTTGGTAATAGTTTGCCGATCTCCCGTCCCGTCGATGTAAACCGTGCCGTTGCGCTGGTCTCCCGTACCGACGATTTCTCCGGCATTGTCTAAAGAGACATTGTCGCCATCGAGGTTCACCGCGCGGCTGCCGGATTCGATGCGATCGAAGTTGGCAATCGTCAAATCGTGGTCGGCATTACCGATATACAAACCGTTGCGGGGACCGGAAATTAGACCGGTGTTTTCAATCTCCCCTTCAAAAGCCACTCCATCTTCGACGACAATACCGCCGAGGAAACCAACATTCACCTCCGTAGTAATCGTGCCGCGATTCACCAGAGAACCGGTGACAATGGCCTCATCTTCCCCAGACCCGTTGAAGAAGCGCACACCGCTAGACCCGTTACTGGCCGTGCGTCCGACTCCCGGCTCGAATCCGGCTTGTCCCCGACCTTGAATCAGTCCCGCGTTGATAATCTCAATCTCTTCATTGAGAGCATCTTCGGCTGCCGAACCCACTTGAACGGAGATACCATCGCCGAGATTCCCTTCCCCAGCATCGATGATGCCGCTACTGGTGTTGCGGATCGTT